>JBLIMI010000111.1:0-8442 GCA_047638655.1 Minisyncoccia bacterium
ATTACGTCCGCCCACTCGTGGGTGAGTTGCGCTCCTGCGCACGACTCTCAGACTTTCGACGCTAAACCCAATCCGCGGCCATGAAGTCGCGGCTCCCTGATGGAACCTCAAGAGAATCTGGAGTTGGACGGTCCGCCGCCCTCTCCCTACAACAATTTGTGGATGCCCCTGGTGGTCATCCCCGGTGTGATCGTGTTGGTACTCGTGCTGATCTTCATGGCCTTCGGCGGGATCACGGGAAGTGAACCCTCGATTCAAGAGAATCTGCGCATCGTGACCAGCGGCGGAAAGAATGAACGCACCCAGGCCGTCTTCAATTTGAGCCAAAAAATTGTGGCCAATGGCAATGCCCGCCTGGCTGGCGAAGAGGAGCCCTGGCCCGTGCCGGAAGATCTCGAAGCGCAGGTCGCCCTGGCCTGGGACCGGACTCTGCCGGAGGAGGCGACCACCCGAACGGTGCTCGCTTCTCTCCAGGCCCAGCTCGGCTCGGAGGACGGTGTGCCGCACCTGATCGGGTTGCTCTCCATGGGGGAGATGGAAGATCCGGGGGCGGAATTGCGCTTCGTGGTTCTCGTGACCCTCGGCACTTCCGGGGACCCGCGGGCGATCCCCGAGGTGGTGAAGGCGTGCCAGAGCGAGGACTCCGGGCTCCGCTCCCTGGCGGCGATTCTGCTGCAGAAAGTGCCCTCAGAGGATGCAATTGAGCCTTTGAAGGGGATGCTGGCGGATTCGAAGCTCGAGGTTCGGGCCAATTCGGCCATCTCTTTGGCCAAGCATGGGGATTCTAGTGGCGCGGGAGTTCTATCGGGACTCCTTGGTCTGGAAATGTACCAGGCGGAAAACGCCAACGACCCCAAGCGCTTTCGCTCCGCCAACGTGGTTAGCCAAAGTCGCAGCAAGGCGGCGGGGGCACTGGCCATCCTGGGCCGCGACGAGGATCGCAGCGTGCTCGAAGGCTACCGCGACGACCCCGACATGGAGTTTCGCGGGATGATTCTCGATCGCCTCGCGAATTGGGGAGCCGAGTGATCCGACCCCGTTCATTGGCCGCCAAACGGGAATTTCCTGAGCTTCCCTGGAAGAACCCCAATGGATGGTCTTGCGAACAGCTCAGCACTAATACATTCTCCTGGCCTCGAATGGCGCAGGGTTGGCTTTCCATTGTCCCCATGGACTTCGTTGAGGCGTTCCCGCTTACTTTGAAATAGAGCCTTTGGCGCGTCCGAAGGCTTCGTACGAGACCGTATCCACTTCACGTCACGATGACCGAAACCAAGAATTCCGAGCCCGAACTGATTTCCGCGCCCCTGCGCGGTGAGGTTTCGCGGCGGGGCTTTCTCTCCACCATCGCCCTGGCGTGGACTGCCTTCGGGTTGGCTACCGCCGGCGGAATCGGGGCGTGCGTGCGCTTCCTGTTCCCCAACGTGCTCTACGATCCGCCCCAGGAGTTCAAGGCCGGCTTCCCCGCCGACTTCGCGAACGGCATGGTGGACGAGCGATTCAAGGCTTCGTACGCCGTTTGGATCGTGCGCGAGGACGCTGGTTTTTACGTGCTCTCGACAACTTGCACGCACCTCGGTTGCACGCCCAACTGGCTGCCCGGGGAGGACAAATTCAAGTGTCCTTGCCACGGTTCGGGTTTCATCCGCTCCGGCATCAACATCGAAGGGCCCGCGCCGCGGCCCCTGGAACGTTACAAGGTCACCCTCGCTGAGGATGGCCAGATCTTGGTGGACAAGAACACCAAGTATCAAGAAGAGAAAGGCCAGTGGACGCTCGACGGCGCTTATTTGTCTCACACCGCTTGATGACTCGCCGCTTCGAGGTCGCCGGACGCGTCCACGGACTTGAAGCTCTGAATTTCCTTCTCCGAATCCCCACCCTTCGCCTCTCAGTCAGGACTTTCCTGTCCATCCGGCCTCGATGAACAAAGTCTTCGCCTACATCCGCGCGAGCCAAATTTGGCGTTCGATCTTCCGTCACGGTTATCCGGATACACCCCGGAACCGGACCCTGGCGGTTCTCTCGAACTTCTTCCTGCACCTTCACCCGGTGAAGGTCAGGCGCAGCGGGATTCAGCTTTCGTACACCTGGTGCATGGGAGGAGTGACCTTCTTCCTGTTCCTGATCGAAACCATCACCGGTCTGCTCTTGATGTTCTATTACCGCCCAACGGCGGAATTGGCCTATCAAGACATCATGGCCCTCCGTGAACACGTGCCCCTGGGCATCATGCGTGAACTGCACCGCTGGTCGGCTCACTTGATGGTGATCAGCGTTTGGTTGCACATGTATCGCGTGTTCTTGACTGGCTCCTACAAAGCTCCGCGCGAGTTCAACTGGAACGTCGGTGTCATCTTGTTGGTGCTCACGCTCCTGCTTTCGTTCACCGGATACCTCTTGCCGTGGGACCAACTCGCGGTTTGGGCGATCACGGTGGGAACGAACATGGCGCGCGCTACGCCCTTTATGGGTCACGAAGGACCCGGTGCTTCCCTGGTGAGCCTGGGCGGACTGGACTTCATTCACGCCGGCGACGACGTCCGCTTTGGACTGCTCGCGGGCCGCTTTGTGGGGGAGGGAGCGCTGTTGCGTTTCTACGTCCTGCACTGCGTTGGCATTCCGATCGGCGCCGCGGTGCTGATGGCCATTCACTTCTGGCGCGTCCGTAAGGACGGCGGCATCTCGGGCCCCCTCTAGGGGCTCTGGATCTCTCTTCAACAGTTCCCCCGAGACAAGCACTCTAGCCGCCCCGCAACGATCGAATCCCCATGGGTCAACAGATCAAGGACCTCGTCGACTGGCTGACGTCGCCGACGCTTTACTTCCTCGAGTTCACGCTCGCGATCTTCTTCGTGCTGAAGTTCCGCGCGTTCTCTACCAAGAAGTCCACCATCGCGATCTTCTTTGCGGTGGCCACGGGCTTCCTGGTCTTCGCGTTCAAGGATCCGAACTTCAACCGGATCATCACCAAGCCGGACAACATCCCGATCCTGATTCTGTTGGGGACGGTGGTGTTCTTCTCTTGGTTGTCCCTGCACCGCGCTTACATCAACGATGAGCGGGTGAAGCGCGGGGAGCCGACTCGGGAAGCCGAGTTGGGCAAACAGCGGGTCTTCACCTGGCCCGACCTCGTCTACATCGAGCTGATCTTCATGGTGATCTTCACCGCGGTGTTGATTATCTGGTCGATCGAGATCACGGCACCCATCGAGGAGCCGGCGGCATCCGCCCGGACGCCCAACCCGTCGAAGGCCCCCTGGTACTTCCTCGGCTTGCAGGAACTCTTGGTGTACTTCGACCCGTGGCTTGCCGGGGTGCTGCTGCCGTCGTTCATCGTGGTCGGCCTGTGTGCGATCCCTTTCATCGACGTGAACCCCAAGGGGAACGGCTACTACACCTTCGAGGAGCGCAAGTTCGCGATCTCCTTCTTCTGGGTGGGTTTCCTTCTATTCTGGGTCTCCTTCGTGATCCTCGGAACGTTCCTACGGGGCCCCAACTGGTCGTTCTTTGGCCCCTTCGAGTACTGGGATTTGCACAAGCTGCAACCCATGGTCAACGTGGACCTCTCGACTTATTTCTGGACGGGCTTGCTCGGCCAGGCACGCCCCGAAGATCCGCTCTTGCGCGAGATGCCTGGCATCGTGCTCTTGATCGGATACTTCGCCATCCTGCCGAAATTGCTTGAGAAGCCCATTCTGCGTTCTCTCTTCGATGGCCAGAGGCAGCATCTCATTCGTTACCACGTGATGATGCACTTGCTACTTTGGTTCGGGTTGATCCCGATCAAGATGCTCCTGCGTTGGACTGTGAGTTTGAAGTACATCGTCGGTATCCCCGAATGGTTCTTCAACATCTAGTCCGCCTCCCAGCTCTCTTCGCGCGCAGCGCAAACTCCACCCCTCACTCGGTCTCTCCCTGTCATGGCTGATCGCGGCGACACTCACTACAGCGTCCCTTCTCTCAACCGGTGGTTCCTGGTCTCCAGTTTCCTGCTGTTGTTCTCAACCGCATGGATGGTGATCGACGACTGGAACTCTCCCTGGAAGCAATACCAGGCCGAATTCCGGACCATCGAAGAAGTTCGAACTCGGGGCGAAATTGCCTCCGACGAGATGCAGCAGCAAGCCTCCGCGGCCGCTGGTGTTCAGGCACGCCTGGACCAAGCAACGGCCAATCTGGCTAGCCGCCAGGACGAGGTCAGCACGGCCGGAGAAGCCCTGCTGTTCGCCAATGGTGAGCTCTTCTCGGTTTCCGAGAAGACCAAGAAAGCCAAGCAGGAACTTGCGTGGCAGCGGTTCTTGGTGGAAGAGCACCGCATCCACGAACTCGACCCGACCTACGGCGAAGATCATTTGGCAGCCGTGGAACAGGAGTACGTGGACCTGGCGGCCGTGACCGAGGTCAAGACAGCGGCTGTCGAGATGGTCAAAGCCACCGCGGCGGCTCTGCAAGCCGAAGTGGATGCGCTCACCAACGAACAAAAAGCTGCCAAGTCCGGCTTGGCCTTGCTGGAGACCAAGCTCGGTAAGCTGGCTCCCGAATCCATGGCCGGTCAGTTGGCAAACGTCCTGCGGGATGTCCCCGGAATCGACTTTGTCGACCCCAAGAACAAAGTCAAGAAGCAGGTCCTCGACGACCTCTCCTTCGAACTGAACTTCACCAAGGGCGCACGCATCGACATGTGCCAGACCTGCCACGAAGCTTCCGATCGCTCGGGCTTCACGGAAGAGATCTTGGTGGACGGCGAGCCCATTGGGAATCCCTACCTGACCCACCCGCGACTGGACCTCTTCCTGACGGCCAAGTCCGCGCACCCGGTCAACAAAGTCGGTTGCACCATCTGCCACCGCGGGGCTGGACAAGCCCTCGATTTCATTCGTGCCGACCATCGCCCCGTGGATGACGCTCAGGCAGAGGAATGGCAAGAGGAGCATCACTGGCACAAGCAGCACCACTGGGACTACCCGATGCTGGCCGCCGACTTCACGGAAGCCAGCTGCGTTCAGTGCCACAAAGGCTCCATGGAGCTGATCGCGGACGATGCACCCACGGTGTCACGCGGATTCCGTCTCTTCGAGGAAAAGGGCTGTTACGCTTGCCACAAAGTAGACTGGTTCCCGACCACCCGTGCGCCTGGCCCGAGCCTGAAGAACTTGCAATCGAAGCTGGACCGCACTTGGGTGGAGTCTTGGATCGCGAAGCCTAAGGAGTTCCGACCGGACACGAAGATGCCCCAGCTCTTCCACCTCTCCAACCTGCAGCCGGAACAAGTCATCGCCACAAGCGAGTGGGGTTCTGGGCGCGAGATGTTGGGCCAGGAGTGGAACGACACGACCATCGCTTCGATCTCCGCAGCGCTGTACAAGTCGGCTCCGAAAGTGGATCTGCCGGCAATTCCCGGCGCCGCCGCTCAAAACGCCAACGCCGATCGCGGGCGTGAGACTTTCCGGGTCGTGGGCTGTCTCGGATGTCACAACCTCGACGGTTACCCCGGCGAGGACTTGGCCACGAACGACATGGCCTTCGACGAGAACGAGCGCAACAGCCACGGTCCTAACTTGCGCGGCGTGTCCGCCAAGGTGGATCGCACCTGGCTGTACAACTGGATCAAGAACCCGAAGGAGTACTGGCCCGAGACGCGCATGCCGAACCTGCGCCTATCTGATCAGGAAGCAGCGGACATCACGTCCTACATCAAGGACGATCCCGATGGGATCTTCGGTGCCGTGCCCTCCGTTTGGTCACCCGCCCGTGCGCCCTACAAGATGGACGTGCTGCAGGAAATGGCCCGCAACTTCTTCTCGCGTATCGGTCGTGATGAGTTGGGACGGCGTTTCGCTGGCGAGAACGATGAGTTCCGCTGGGACAACGAAGAGGTGCTCCTACTGGCCATCGGTGATAAGCAAATCGCCCATGTGGGCTGCTTCTCCTGCCACGACATCAACGGCTTCGAAGGCATGAACCCGATCGGTGCCGAGCTCTCCACCTGGGGCTCGAAGACCGTCGACAAGTTGGCCTGGGAATTCCGCGCCAAGATCAAGGCCCACGAAGAGGGCTGGGATCTCAACCGCCGGGAAGAGTTCAAGTACTACCGCGAAAACTGGATCTACGAGAAGCTCAAGAACCCCCGAATCTTTGATGACGAGAAAGTTCGGGCACCTCTCGAGCGCTTGCGCATGCCGAAGTTCGGGCTGACTGACGACGAGATCCTCGCCATCTCTAACTTTGTGGTCGGCCTTGTCGACGACGAAGTGCAGGTGGCCAGCATGCACGAAACCACGGTTCAAGCGTCGATGAACATGGGAGCGCGCGTCGTTCGCCAGCAGAACTGCATGGCCTGCCACGTGCTGGAGCCGGCTCAGATCAGCTACACCAGCGAAGACGGCGAGGTGTTGACGGTCCGTGCCGAGCCTCTGCCTCTCGGGGACGCGAACACGCCCCCCGCATTGGATGGCTTGGATGAGTATCTTGCTGTCGTGGCGACCTACGAAGCTTCCTACGGCGAAGAACTCGAGGACTACGGCTTCCGCTTGCTGGAAGTTGTCCCGGGCGTCGGATTGCCGGGCGAGACCGTCTTCCTGACTCCCGGTCAGTTGACGGCGGTGACTCCTGCAAAGGGTGGCAACTTCGTGGCGACGGTGCTCGATTACTACATGAACGGCATCCCCATGCACGACCCCAGTGCTGCCGAGCCGGACTTTGTCTGGAACCTTGGTGATAATGGCGCTGTGGCCGATGTGGATGGGACCCTTCGCTCCTACGCGGAGGAAGATTTCAACACGGTACGTTGGGCCTTCGCGCCCCCCGTTCTGATCGACGAGGGGAGCAAGCTCCAGCGCGACTGGTTCTACAACTTCCTGCTCGATCCCCAGACCCTGCGTCCCCAGATGCGGGTCAAGATGCCCACCTTCAACCTCAGCAGTGAAGAGGCAGCGTCCGTGGCGGACTACTTCGCCTACAAGTCTGAAAAGGCTTGGCCTGGTCGTTACGCACGCGCGCTGCATGCGGCGGTTCAGATGGTTCCCGGGAACGGACTCAGTGGTGGGGGCAAGCCTTGGCCGGAGCTTTCCAACCAAACGGCGGGCTCCAACCCCGTGAGCCACCAGGCTCTGGCGAAGGACATCCAGGTCAAAGAGGCCACCCTGCGCAACATCCAAGACGGCTACCAGCCGGACATCGATGCCAGCTTCGAGAAGCTGGTGAAATACGGCGACGGCATCGACTTCATGAAGTCGGATGCGGTGCACCTGGGGCTCGAGCGCATCACGCAGCGCTCGGCGAGCTACCACAATCGCTCCCAAGAGGGCCGTGACGTGGCCTTCGAGGGCGTGAATTGCTTCACTTGCCACTTCATGGAAGGCAACGGGCCGACCCAGATGGACGCCCCGGTCAAATGGGCACCGGACCTGGCTCTGACCCGCGAGCGTCTGAGGCCCAACTGGGTCCGTGACTGGCTCTGGAACCCGACGCTGGTCTATCCTGGAACCTCGATGCCGGCAAACTTTGCCTCTGGAGAGGCTCAGTACCAGGAGCAGTTCCCGGACTCCAGCAACGCAGACCAGATCAACGCGGTCATCGATTGGCTGTTCCGCCTGGACAAGGATTCCTTAGGCTCCTAACCAGGGATCAGCCCCCTCAGAATCGGGCGCTTTCAAAGCCCCTTTGCCGACTCTACGGCGGAGGGGCTTTTTCGTGCCTGGTGGCCCCGTCAGGGCGCTTTTTGAGCACCCTTATGCACCTAACGTAACCTTGACCAAAGGGATGGGGAACCATTCATGAAACTGACCAACGGGAGAAGCTTGTGGTCGTAGTCCCTTCGGTTCGATTGTGTGGACAGAACCACCCCCCTAGAACCACCCCCCTAGAACCCAAGCATCCAAGTTCATCGAAGAGTCGATCGACCATGAAAATCAAAACACGCTTCTCCGCCTGCCTCGCAGCTGGCGCGTTCCTGGCCCTGACCCCGGCCGCATTCGCTCAATTCTCTATCGCAGGCCTCGTGGAAGGGGCAAATTCGGTGGAAGTGGCTCCGGCCTCGGTGGGCTCGACAGTTGACGGCCGTCCGATGATCGGCGTGATGCTGACCACCGAGGGTGGCGCCCCGGCGATCCAATCCGTGATCAAGAAGAGCCCGGCTGAGAAAGCTGGCCTCGAAGCGGGTGACGTGATTCGCTCCGTGGGCGACAAGAAGGTGAAGAGCCTTGATGACTTGCAGGGACTTCTCGGGGGCCTGTCCGTCGGGGACGAGGTGCAGATCGGCGTCGACCGTGACGGCAACCGCAAGACTCTGACGCTGACCCTCGCCGACTCCGAGGATCTCGACATCCCCGTGGGCGAAATGATCGAGATCGGTGACGCTCCCAAGGCCAAGTCCCTCAAGGAAGTGAAGCGCAAGGAGAAGAGCGAGAAGAAGACCAATAAGACCAATAAGGCCAATAA
>JBLIMI010000112.1:0-8439 GCA_047638655.1 Minisyncoccia bacterium
GACCTCAACTTGCTCACGGGTTGCCACCGGATCATCCGATATTGGAATCCAGGTGTGTGGCGCACTCTCCATAGATGAGTCCCACGAATGCCCGCCATCGTCTTCGTCTTCGTCTTCCCACTCCTCTTCCCCCAGCACATCTCCGCCCTCGCCCTGCAAGCGCTCTCGCTCTAGTCGTCTCTGCTCGAGGACCCCCGTGCGCCAAAGCGCCTCCCGCTCACTTAGCTCAAAATCCAGTTCCTCGATCATGTCGCGTAACTTGAGGCCCTCAAACTCCCCGTCATAGTCCGGATGATCTCCGTTATCCATGAGTTCGAGAATGTGCTCGGTCATGCGACCGATTTTCTTGGTGCTGTCCTCTCCTAGCCACTTCTTGGGAGGCTCCGGCGCAGAGTCCGAAGTGTCTTCCCCGTCCCTAGTCCCAAGCGGTTCGCTGTCCGATTCCTGGAGTGACTCTCCATAGGAGTCGCCTATGTCGTCGTATTCATCGTCTTCTGGAAAGTCGACGACATCCTCCTCTTCGTCATGGTCGTCGTCATCGTCATCGTCATCGTCGAAGTAGGAGGTGCCCGTATGGTCAATCTTCGGGGGCGCCCCATCGACCCAGTCCCCCATGGTCGGGTCATTGGACTCGTCGTACTCTTCGAAGTCAGGAAAGTCGAACTCCTCGTCTGCGCCTCCGTTCACTCCTGTTGTCGTGGCCCCTCCTCCCGCAAATCGACGGCGACGCTCTACCGTCCGGCGCGCCATGTCGAGCAATTCATCCGTGCTAGGCCGCGGGCCTTCAAATCGACGTCCATTGGAGCAAGTCGGCCCCCCAAAGAGCGCTCCATTTAGAAGTGTGAGATATTCGGCGCGTACATCGGCGGGAAGCTCGTCCAACTTCAAGAGCGGGGCAACGGTCGCCTGCGCCGCGCCTTCGCCCACGCCACGCAAGGCGTTTACTTGCTCCGCTTGCATGTACTGGTTTTGGAATCCCTTGTCCCGGCGAATGCCGTAGGTCTGTTTTTTGTCCATGTCCTGAAGGGCTTGATCGAGCCTCGACTGTGACTTCTGCATCACCTGGTTGACCGTACGCAGTTCCAGAGCATCTCTCTCCGGACGACTCGCGGGCACCTCAGGACAGGGCTCCGTGGATCCAGCGGCTCCAGTGTTAGAACCACGATTCCCAGTTGAGGTGAGCGGCTGTCCAGCCTCCGCACTTGTTTTCGGGAGCGAATGGTTCGGCACGGGTGCCTTTGATTGCGTCATTTCCCCTGTTGAGGTCAAACCACCCCTTCGCGACATCCCTCCTGCACTGGCAGGAGTGCCGGTCGGCATCGTCTGGGAGCCCGTTGTCGGAACACTCTCCGTTTGTGTACCGGTTCGCGTCTCGCTCTGGGGGTAGGGCGGAGTTGTCCGTGCTCCGTTCAAGGGCACCGGTTCCGTGTTCAAGCCAGCCCGGGTGCCGCCAAACGGAAAGCCAACCCGAGAGGAAGAAAGGTAGGGATACGTGCTAAGACCCCTTGGAATCGACAGCAGAACCGGAGTGAGCGGCAACTCCGCGGAAGGGCCAACTCCGCTGCTAGTGCGCTGCGTGAACGGCTGGAATTTGTTGCCAGTAGGGTAAGAAATCCTGGTGCTGTATCCCTTGGCCGACGCACCCGTGGGCTCCTGAGGTGCTGTACTTCGCACTTCGCTCTGGGCGCCCAGTGCCGGTGCAAGGATGGAAGCAAGTGAAATGGAAGCTGTGAATTTGTGGATGTCGTTGCGCGTGAACATGGTGTTCTCCGTGAGTCGTCAGTGGTTTTCGGTGTTGGAGCCAGGGTGCTTAGAGAGAAATAACCAAGTCGCCACGCTCGAGGGTGCCGACCACAGAAGGAGTCCAAACCGCAATGGAGACACTGTCTTCCACTTCCTCTACGGTGAGGGCGCCAAGCTTCTGCTTGCGCTGGCCGAGCTGCATGCCAGTGCTCGGATCAATCAGTTCTTCGAGCACGCGGAAGACGGTGAAGCTGTCCCCGACGCGCACACCACTTTTTGAGCCTGCGTTGATCGAGGTCTGGGGCCCGCTAGTGGCCAGGACAGAGCCACGCCAGGGCTCGCTGGCCACTTCACCGGCGAATTGCCTGGTCGCGCGCGCGATAGCCCGCCGCGCTGCCTCGCCAATGGGCGTTTTTTCAAAGGTGTCGGCCCCGAACGCCATCGGCCCCTGGCCAAAGCTAAAGCCAAAACCAGAGCTAGTGATTTCTTCGCGTACGTGAAAACTAGCCACCACCGCACTGGTCGTGGCGTCCACGACTCGCACGTCGAGGCCAATGTGACCCTTTGTAGTTCGGGGCGAGATGGCTGCATTCGAGTTTGAGCCTCCGATGCCAGCAAAGCCTAGACTGAACCCGCCGCCTGACTCTGCCTGACCAAACTCGGTAATCGATGCCAGGATCAGGTATTGCGCGCCAGAGATCGCCCCCAACTGGGGACCCGTCTTCTGATTCACGAGCCCCGAATCCTTGAGCTCCTGTTCGCTCAATACGTGGGTCAAGTTCGCGCGTTCGACAACAACGAACTGCCCGCACTGCACGAGTTCATTCGTCATCATGGCTGACAAGCCGCCGCCCATGTCCCAGTCTCCGTGGCTGACGACAAAGGAGTCGAGAGCGTCGAACTTTGCGACGGCCACGGTGCGCTTCGGACCGGACAGTTCCGGCATGGGCAACATGGGCTCGGGTTGCTGCGGCGTGCTTGCGCAGCCGCTCGAGCAGAGAGCAAGGCCAGTGAGGAAGAAAGGGGCGAGAGTGCTGTTGGAAGTGGTCATGTCGTTCGATTTCGTTTGGCGGCATGGATGGCCGCATGTCGAGGTGGGTGAGAGCCGCGGGTGGTGAATTCCCCGGCCACGGGGTCACCCGACAGACACACCTCCAGCCCCTCACGAAATCCAAGAAACTCTCTAAAATGGCCTTGGAAGCCCCTGCACTGGGCTTCTCACCCCTGAAAGCCGCGGAGGCTTAGCCCAAGACCTCGTGGGCCAGAGCCAGGGCCTCTTCGATGCCCAACTGCGCGCCCGACTCCCTCTCCGCGTCGAAGCGAGCGCTTCCCACGTCTTCCCGTGCCTGGTCAGCGTATTCAGCACAAGCATTGGAGCGCCAAGTTTCCATGACCACGCCCAGCGCGTGAACTTGCTGTTGCGCTGCACCAAAGAGCTTCGCGGCTATCACTCCAGAACCCCGTGCGGCCGCTACCCAAGCGCTCAAATCGAGAGCGATCGACAGGGCCACGGGATTGCGCTCCAGGGTGTAGGTAGCGAAGCCCGCTCGGAAGCAATCCAGCGCTTGGTTGAAGTCCCCGCCACGTAAGGAAATCAAACCCAGAAACACATCACAGGCAGCGATGCTCTTGCGGTCCTCCATCTCCCTATAGAGAGCGCTGGCTTCGGTAATCAAGAGCATGGCCGCATCGCTCTTGCCTCGGGTCAGCTCCAATTCCCCCAGATTCGCAAGAGCAAGTGCCGCCCCCCGGGTGTCATGAATGGAACGGCGCAAGCTGAGACACTCCCGAAAAAGCCCCTGGGCAGGATCGAAGTGTCCCTCATGCAACTCGACCACACCCAGGTTGTTCAATTGCACGGCAACTCCTCGAGTGTCTCCGAGCACGCGCAACAAGCGAAGACTCTCGTGGCCCAACTCGCGTGCACGATCGGTGTTGCCCACTTCCTCTTCCAGTCCTCCAAGGTTTCCAAGTATGCCCGCTGTCTCGCGATCGATACCAAGATCGCGGGCGACAACCAGAGCTTCCTTGTAGTGCTGCCGGGCCCCCTCGTGCTCCCCTTGATGACGCAAGAGGTTGCCGAGCATGTTACGCGTGCGAGCCACAAACTCCCGATTCCCCGCCTCGAGGAAGAAGGCCAAACTCGATTCGTAGTGTGCCAGCGCAGACTCTAACTCTCCCACCACCCAAGCCATCTCCCCGGAAGCCAACAGCAAGCGTGCGTGCTCGTGGGACAGTACAGATGAGCCCGCCTGGCTCAATAACTCCGCCACCAAGCGCTGCCCATGTCCCAACTCTCCGCGCACAATCCAGTACTTCGTCATTCCCCGGGCAAGTCTCATCGCCCGGTTCAATTCGCCAGGAGAGTCCCGCAAGCCATTGATGGCTTCACCGATGTTCCCCCGTTCACGCCCGAGCACATCTAGCCACACAGCCTCCTGGTCCGTGGTGAAATACACCCGGGCTCGATCGAGGAGGTCTAGATAGCAATCTCGAAAACGCCCGATGACAGCCTGCGCGCCTTCCAGTGCTCCGAGTTTCTCCGAGGCGTACTGACGTACGGTTTCTAGCATGCGGTAGCGGGCACCGACGCCTGCTTCGAATGCAACGGGGTCCAACTCCACAAGCGACTTGTCCACCAAGCGATTGGTCAAGTCGAGAACATCCCAGGCGTCGATATTCTCCCCGGCACAAACAGACTCGATCGCGTCCAGGGTTGCACCCCCATGAAACACGGAGATGCGAGCAAGCATCGAACGCTCGGCCTCCTCTAGAAGTTCGTAGCTCCAATCCATGGTGCCGCGCAGCGTCTTGTGCCGGGGCAGCGCCGTCCGCGCGCCGCTTGTCAACAAGTGAAAGCAATCGTCAAGTCGCGATGCAATTTCATCCAAAGGGAAGACGCGCACGCGGGCCGCGGCTAGTTCGAGCGCAAGCGGAATTCCGTCCAAGCGTCGGCAAATTTCTGCCACCGGCCCTACAGACTCCTCATCAAGAACAAACTCCGGGCGTGCTTCCCGCGCCCGTTCCGCAAACAGTTGCACCGCCTCATAAGTCGCCACTTGCTCCATCCCCCGCTGGCCCGCTGAAGGGACGGAGAGAGCTGGAACGGGGTAAACGTGTTCGCCTGGGATCCCAATCGACTCGCGACTGGTAGCGAGAATGCGAAGACCATTAGGCCCGCCGAGCACGCTCTCCGCCAAGTCTGCGCAGGCTGCAAGCACGTGTTCGCAGTTGTCGAGTACCAGCAACAAGTCACGTTGCAGCAAGTACTCCTCGAGGGAGGCCAAGATCGGTTCATCGCCACTGTCGACAACGCCCAACACGGATGCCACGGCAGCCAGTACGTCCGCCGGCTCGCGGACGGTCGCCAGTTCGACGAGGTAAGCCCCATCCTTGAATCGAGCACTTTCCTCCCGCGCCACTTGAATCGCCAGGCGAGTCTTTCCGCTGCCACCAACACCTGTGAGGGTGATTAGACTGGCGGTGGTCAGCAACTGACCTACCTTCAGAACGTGCTGTTTGCGCCCCACAAAGCGCGTCAAGCGGCGTGGTAAATTGCCAGCAACAGACACCTTCGATGCTGGACTCAGCGCCAAGCGCTGACCCGCATGAGCACCATCCAAGGCGCGTCTCACCGCAGCCATGTTAGCCGGCCGATCCGTTGAATTCTTCTCCAAACAGGCGCGCAAGAGCTCGACCAAGTGTGCTGGCGCTGTCAGTTCCGTCCAGTTCGGCGCACCGAGCACCGTACGCCGTAGAACGTCTACCAAGCTGCCTTGACCAAACGGGCGGACCCCACTCAAGCACTCGTACAGAACGCAACCGAGGGCCCAAACATCCGTCGCCGCATCCACAGCCGCGCCCTCGAGTTGCTCCGGACTCGCGTAGCCCGGCGAAGCGAGCATCATTCCCGTTGGAACACCAGCGCTGCTCAACTCGCCAACGGCACGCGCGATGCCGAAGTCGAGCACCTTGACTCGTTCATCCAACATCAACATCACATTGCCGGGCTTCAGGTCACAATGCACGACGCCGTTCTCGTGAGCTGCCTCAAGCGCCCTCGCGACTTCGCGACAGACACGCACCGACTCCTCCACAGTCATTGCCCCACCCTTCAGTCGCTCAGCAAGGCTCTCCCCCCCAATTCGTTCCAAGGTGAAGAATGCGAAGCCATCCGCTTCCTCGAGGGAGTAAATAGTCGCGATTCCTGGATGGTTGAGAGACGCGAGTGAACGTGCCTCCCGCCGGAACCGTTTGAGTGCCGTGCTGTCCTGCGCAATGCCTGCCGGCAGAAGCTTGAGTGCCACCGAGCGCTCGAGGCTCGGGTCCAGGGCTTCGTACACGATACCCATCCCGCCGCGTCCCAAGATTCCGGTGATTCGGTAGCTGCCGATGGAATGGGGCAATTCCTCCTTCGCCTCTTGCGCTGGCGTCACCCATTGCTGCATCTCATTCTCGGCGGAGTCCTGCAAGAATTCGCCCGCACTGCTGGTCGCGTCTAGCAGGGACTCCACCTCGCGGCGCAAGACTTCGTCTCCAGCGCAAGCTTCCGCTAGGTAGTCGGCCCGCGCGTCCGCGTCCAGCGAGCTCGCTCCATGGAAGAGTTCCTGCACACGTCGGTGGTCGGGCCCAGTCATGCTTGATTCTCGTCTCCGCTCGAGAGTTCACGGAAGAGCCAGGCTCGGGCAAAATTCCAATGCCGTTCGCAGGTGGCCAGGGACACGCCCGCCGCCAGGGCGACCTCCTCCATCTTCAAGCCGGCAAAGTAGCGCAGCATCACAATCTTGTGCTGCACCCGGTCCAGCTGCTCTAGCTTTTCCAGCGCCTCATCCAATCCCAGCAAGTCAAACGAAGCTCCGCCGGCCCCCGTCAGGGAGTCATCAAGCACTACCCGACGCCAAATGCCCCCCCGCTTGTCCCGGCCCTTGGAACGAATCGCGTCAACCAGGATGTTGCGCATGGAGCGCGCGGCGGCCGAGTAGAAATGCGAGCGGTTCTCCCAGCCATCCTGTCCTTCATGCAGTAACCGCAGATACGCCTCGTGCACCAGCGCCGTCGCTTGCAGAGTTTGGCCATCCGCCATTCCGCGCATGCGAGAACGCCCGATAGCTAACAACTCGTCGTAGACGATAGGGAGCAGCTGAGACCACGCGTTCTCCTCGCCGCGGTTCACTGCGAGCAAGAGCTGCGTCACTTCCCTTCGGGTTGCATCGACCACCGCGGTCCGTCCTTGTTTCGGGCCCAGGGGAATCCTTGGCGCGTGCCCTCAAGGGTACGGAGCGAGGGTGGCTGCGGGGTAAGCATTTCTTCCCCCTGACTCGATACCGATTTGGCGGCGTGGTTCAGAAGGGCAGGGAAGAAAGCACTTTCTTGGGGGGTGGAAGCCTCCCGGCTACCGAGCGATTTTCAGTGCAGCGCTGCCCTCGTGACCGTCGCAAGCGGCGACTGTGCACACTTTTAGTTTGGGAGCGCATGCACCCATCCCAGCCATGTCCACGGACAACTATTGGCCGATGGTACAATCACCTACCGCCAAGTCAGCTCGAGGCCACTAGTGGCATTAAAGAGTGCCCCACAGGGGCCGAGCGGGTCGCGCTACCAGAGCTGCATGTAGTTGGTGGCTCCGATCTGGGCACCAAGATTGCTGGCGATGAGCTGAGTTGAGCGGACGTCACCATTCGCGTCAGACAGCTGAACTTCTAAGCGTTGGAGAACACCACTTGCGCAGAGCAATCCGTCACCAAATACCTGACCCGCTCCATTGTTGGAGGCCAGACTTCCCATGAAGAACAAGCCGGGCTTGAGAGCCGGCAACTGAACCCCAATCAGCTGTAAGTCATCGCTGCTCACATCTGCGCTGCCGATCGCCGAGAGGCTGGCGCCTTGAAGTGTGCTGTTGGTGCAGCCCTCTCCGCTCGCTCCCTGATTGCCACAAGGACATGGGGTTCCGGTTCCATCGCCGAAGCATTAAGCGTTGAAGTCTTCTCCAATTTCCGCCACGTAGACCCCGAACCACACGAGGTATGTAGGGTGGGCGGGGTCAAGGAAGGTCGGACGGAAGGCCAATTGACCCGCGTCCAGCCCGCGGGAGTCTCATGACTTGGTACGGAAAGGTGAAGTGACTCGACATGTGATCCCGCATGGGAACCAGACCACCGTCGATCATGGGCTGGAACGGATCCGCTCCGATGAGAGGATCCGCGTGATCGTAGAGCACACTGATACCGCTGCCCGTGCCTTGGTAGATCCCCATTCTGGACTGCAGTCCAAAGACTAGGACGACTCCGATCGGTCTAAGCCCAACACTGCAAGCGTGTCGAGCGCAGACGCCTGGAAATCACCAGGTGCCCTAGCACTCACTTCTCCAAAGCTCCCATGTCTGTAATCGGAGCGTTTCCAAGCCCAGTGTCGGCTGTGCCTGGATCATCCAATTCCCGCGCTTGCCCGGCTAGATCCAGAGGGACCACCTCAAGCACATCGCCATCTCCATCGATGTCCAACGTGTCGGAAGCTAGTGCGGCATCATTGCCACTGTCGATGCAGGGAGAGCCAGCGGAGAGTGAGAAGTCACCGCCACCAGAGTTGGCAAAGAGCGGATCCTGATCGAGCACGTCCAAGCCTGCAACGATCGTCGAGTTGCTGTTTGCGGCGATGCCGGCCACGCCACCTTCGAGATCGCAGAAGTCCAAATCCACC
>JBLIMI010000113.1:0-8399 GCA_047638655.1 Minisyncoccia bacterium
GCCAAGGCGGCTTTCGAGGCCGGCGACGAACTGTATTTCTCCTTCGAGGAAGTCGAGGAACAGGTTCGGCGCGAAGCACCGATCTACTACTCGATGATGGACTGGCTGTCGCACATGCAAGCACGCATGCTTGGCGAAGAGGTCGTAGACCTCGAGACGGAGGCCATCTCCATGGGACTCAACTTCTTGTTGGTGGATCCCCGTAGCCGTGCGAACTGGATCAATGGTGACGAGCCTTGGGCTGGCCGCTATTTCTTCGGATCGATTTCCGGCTCAGTGGAAGGTCAGTTCAACGCGAAGGTGGCCGTGGAGGAATCCTCACTGGTCGTGGCCCAGATCATCGAAATCCGTCCCCCCGCATTGCCTCCCTTCGCCGAGATTCGTGACGAAGTGGCGGACAAGTGGGTGACTGAACAACGCCCGATTCTTGCGGCTGCTAAGCTCGAGGAACTGCGCGGCACTTTCGGCGAACGACCGGAGGAAGGTCTCTTCGAACCGACCTCGACTTCCGAAGAATTCGTCACGGCAGCTGAAGCGGCTGGCTTTACCGTGCAAGAGCGTGGTTGGGACCGTCAGTTCCCCCGCGCGGGGCAACGTCCGACTTCGGCCGAGTTCTACATTCGTTCCAAGTCGATCCTGTTCACTCAACCAGAAGGATCCATTCCCGTGGCGGAAGCGACCCGGGACGGCAAGGCGGCGTACTTGATGCGTTGCATCGGCGAACGCGAAGGCGATCCCTCGACGATGACTCCCCAAGAAGCGGCCAACGCCCGCCAGGGCCTACAGTCGGCCGCAATGACGGAGTACTTCACCGGAAGCATCACCAACGACGATTGGCTTCGAACCAAGTTCAACTTGTTCTTGGCCTCTGAAGAGGGCACCTGATCATTCAGGTCGAGCGTCTTGCCGAAAGCGCCTCCCATGGGCCCCGAAGGGACCATGGGGGGCGCTTTCGATTGGGCGGAGACATCAGGCTCCGGTGGCGTGCCAGAGCATCATCATGCCGACGATAGGATGCTCGCGCTGGTGGTGTTGCTCGCGAGCTCAGTCACCAGAATCGAGCCAGCGACCACGCTGGCGAGCAACACGAGCAAGAGCAGGGATTCGTTTCAATCCAGCTACCCGAAACCCTTGAGCTAGAGCGTCAAGCCCAAGGCATCAAAGCCCTTCGGGATCGAGAAGCCCTTGCGCAATTGGAACCGAGGATCCCCCCATTTGGCGGAGCTTTTGCCTCCCCGGGAGCAACATCGCGGGCTTGGGTGCGTAAGCTTGCTTAGCCATGAACTTGTCCACTCGAACGCTTTACGCCATCGGCGGCGGCTTGCTGATGAGCTCGGGTTTGCTCGCCCTGCGAAACTACCAGTTGGGAGTGGCTTCGCCCTCGGAGCAAGCCTACGTGGGCGCGATCTCTAGCACGCTACTCAGCCAGCAGCTAGCTTTCGAGGACAAGACAGACCTCTGGCAAGATCACTCGACCTGGGATCGCGCTTGGATCGTTCAGGGCAAGCACTTCTCCGTGCGTACGACTAGCAGTCGCGGTCTTGCCCAGGAGGTCTTGGATGGGCAAGAGGGCATGCGCGCGTACTTTGACGAACTGCTGAAGGGGACAGCCAATGTCGCCAGTGTTTGCCCGATCTATATTTTCCCCGACCGTGACACGTACAACGCTTTTGGCGACCAGCACGGGCAGCATCACTCCTCGATCATGGGGGGATTCTATGCCAGCGGCCATCCGCAAAGGCCGATCGCGACCTACCTCGATTCGAGCCGCACGCGTACCCAGATGTGGATCACGCACAACGCGCTTCACCAGTACGTGTCGCAAAACTTTAGCGGCACGGCTCCCGTGTGGGTTACCGAAGGCCTCGCGAGCTACTTCTCATTGATCTGGGACTTCAACTACGGCATTCGAGAGTTGGAGATTCTCAAGGATCAGGATCGGCTGTTGCCGCTTGAGCAACTGCTCACCGAGAGCTTGGACGAGTACCCCGATGATCCCCATGCACGCTTCATTCAATTGGGAATGATGTTCAATTACCTCTTGCGCTTCAACGAAGACACCATGCGGGTGGAGAACGCTTCAGAAGCCTTGGCCCCCTTCGACACCTTCTTGCGTGCTTCCGCGCGTGGAGCGAGCACGGCCGGTTTGGCCTTCAGCCTCTACTTGGCGGAAGAAAAGGACGCCATCGTCGATGGCTTCCTCGAGTGCAATTTTCAGTAAGGCTGTTTAGCCCTCGAGCGTTGCGATCCAGCCTGTGACACGCGTGTCGGCTCCGCCGAGTCCCTGGTAGGTAGTGAACTGTTCGAGGGCTTGTTCCCCGCTATTGGCGAAGTCCATGTAGAGCACTCCCAGCGTAAGTCGCAGGAACTGATTCTCCGCATCGAGTTCCACTGCCCGCTCGAGTTCCAATACGGCATTGGGGTACAAGTTCTGAGCTGCGTAGGCGAGCCCAAGGTCTGTGTGGGCCTTGGCATTTTCATCGTCGAACTCAAGGGCTGTCAGGAATTGAGAAGTTGCTGCCTCATGACGGCCAACCTCCATGAATTGGAGGCCGAGCAACAAGTGCAAGTCAGCGCTGCCAGCACCCAAGGAGAGCGCTTCTTCCAGGGAGGCGATGACCTTGGTGGTACTCGCCCCTTCTTCACTAGCGATCAACGCCATGAGCACGTGCAAGCGGCCGTTCTTGGGTTCTTTTGCAAGTGCCTCGACGGTGAGTTCCTTGGCATCCGCGTGGCGCCCTTGTCCAACGAGCAAGGAGGCCAAGCTGAGCTTCAACTGCCAGCCCTCTGGCCGCAGCTTGATCGCTTCACGAAATTGAGTTTCGGCGTCCTCGCTTCGGCCCAGGGCCATGTAGGCTTCGCCGAGTCCTTCGTAGGATCTCCACGACCGAGCGTTTTCTCGTTTGGCTTCGATCAAGGCTGCTTGGGCACCTTCGTAGTTTCCGAGAGCCAGGAGAGTTCGTCCCAGGTATTCGTGGCCCAACGCCAGGTGGCTGTCCCTTGCGACGGCTTTGCGTAACAACTCCTCAGCAGTGTCGTATTCGCCCGCTTCGAATTGCAATGCGCCTACGCCGGCCAGGGCTTGGGGAGAGTTCTCGTCGATGGTCGCAGCGAGTTCAAAGTGCTCGGCTGCCGCGGTCTTGTCTTTGCTCTGAAGCGCTAACCAGCCCAGGCCAGCCCGGGCATCAACGTAATCTGGATCGAGGTCTAGAGCTTCCACGTAGTCGGCGGCTGCTGTGTCCAAATCGCCTCGCGCTGCATAAACCGCCCCGCGTAGGAAGAATCCCTCTGAGTCATGGCAGGGAAGCGCGAGCGCATCCCCGACGCGCACCATGGCGGTCTCCAATTCCCAGTTGCGCAGCGAGCGACGCGTTTGCTTCAGAAGCTCGACGTACTGAAGTTCGACCGGCGCGAGGGCTTCGGTGGCGTGCATCGTAAGGCGCGAGTAGTCTGCACGGTCCGAGGGCCAAAACAGGAATGCGCTTCCTGCTGCGGTCACGAGTGTCAGGATTCCGATGAAAGCGAAGATCGCGATTCTGGCCACTTCGCTACCTTGCGGCGCCACGCTCTGGTTGAGGGTCGTGCGCCGTGAGTTTCCGCGCCGGGCTTGACCGATGCGCTCTAGGTCGACGGCCTCTAGTGCGACTAACATCTGCGTGGCGCTACCGAATCGCTGGCTGGGGCTCTTGCTGAGTGCTCGATCGAGAATGTTGTCCACTCCTTCTGGAATGGAGAGCTTTGGATTGGAGTCCACGACTGAAGGAGCGATCTCACTGAGGTGCTTGACCAGCAACTCGTTCATGCTCTCCGCCTGGAATGGCGTAGTGCCTGCCAACAACTCAAAGAGAATCAAACCTGCGGAATACAGGTCCGTGCGGTGATCGACGTCTTTGCCCGAGCACTGTTCGGGGGACATGTACATGGGCGTGCCCATGATGCGTCCAGTTTGCGTCATCATGCCGGCACCTTCCGGCTGGTCGAGCAGTTTGGAGAGACCGAAGTCGAGGACTTTGATGGTCGTCTCTTCCATGGCGGACTTGCGCACCATGATGTTCTCGGGCTTGAGATCTCGGTGCACGATTCCCTGTCGGTGTGCTTCGGCAAGCACACTCAGAATTTGCGCCATGAGGTCTAGGGCACTGGGGACGTCCAGCGCCCCCTCTTCGATCATGTACTGCTTGAGCGTGCAGCCTTCCACGTACTCCATCGCCAAGTACCAGGTGTCCTTGCCTTCCACGTCGAAGTCGAAGATCTGGATGGCTCCGGGATGGTTGAATTTGCCAGCCGCGATGCCTTCCCTTTGAAAGCGAATCAGGGCTTCTTGTCCGATCTGCAAGTCCGTGTGCAGGACCTTGAGTGCCACCTGTTTCTTCAAGCTCAGATGCTCACCTAGGTAGACGGTGCCCATGGATCCTGTGCCAAGCTCGGAAATCACCCGGTACTTGTCGTTCAGGGTAGTGCCCAGAAGGCTGCCTTCCGCGGCGAGTCCCTCTCCGATTTTGGTGCCACAGGAGGGGCAGAAACGGCTGGCCTCTTCGAGGGCCTGGCTACAATTGGGGCAGAGAGTCATATGAGGCGTGTCGTGATCGCGCGGAAGTACGTTGCAGGAGCAGGATCCGTTGAGGTTCTTGTCTAAATGGGCCTCGACCTTTCAGGATCTGAACCGAATCTTGGCCAAAGGAGAGGATAGGCCTCGTAGGCGACGGCTGCCATGACTTAGGCATGTCGTGGCTCTCGAGTCACACGCGGGGGAGTGCGGCAATTCGCTCCATCGGCTATCCTGCTCGGGTCATGACTCAGACGAACCCACACCTGCCTCTAAACTCTCCTAGGGTTGGCCTTGGCGGGAGGCTGGGGCTTGCGCTGATCCTTTGCATAGGATGTCAGGGCCCCTCGGCTGCTGAGCACTCCGGACCCGATTCCCGTACCTATGAGCCCATCGACCTGGAGACCTTCATGGCGACGGATGCGGACCGACATCAGGTGGTTGTCGAGAGCCGGGAGGAGGTGACCACCGTCGATCGGGTGTCCTGCGTGGAATTCGAGGGTGCTGGTTTGCACTTGTTGCAGCCCCTTAGGGACATAGAACGTCACGGGGGTGACGCTGACGGGGAAATGGCGGCCGGCCTGCACTTCTTTCCCACCAAAAACCGTTATCCCTCCCGGGCCTCCGACCGACCGCAGTGGGCCTCTAGCTGGCGCGACTGGCCGGTTTCCATCGAGCCACTGATCGGGACCTCGATCTTCAGCGTCTCGCTCTGGGATGGTGGCGGCTACCAGAGCTACAGGTTGGAAATGACGTTTCCGGAGTCCGCCCGCGGCCCCTTGACCGAATTGCTGGGTACCACTTCCGCCAGCCTGCTTTTTCAGGACTGGTGCGACATCACGGTGGCCCCAGGGGAGACGGTGACGGACCTGCAAGCGGTGCTGGTGGGGGATGGGACCTATTATTACCCCTTCTCGGTGCGTGACATGGTCCTGGAAGGGCGATTCCCGGTCACTTTGACCGTTGCAGATGGATTGAGCCGAGAGGAAGCCTTTAGGCTTCTGAAGGGGATGAAGAGATAGATCGAATCGGCTTTGAGGGGGTCGATTTCTTTTAAAAGGGGACCTGCGGGTCTCGATTTAGAATCGGGCTTCCTAGCAATCCCTGCTCTGGCAGAGAATAGAGCAGCTTGCTACCGTTGAGCTCGGTCTGGTGATTCCCCAGATTGTTTCGGGCTGCTTTCTGCCCGAAAACGGAGGTCATCCACGGGGAATTGTCAGCGCCAGGAAGGGGATATTCTATGGGCGTACTGAGATCGATTCGCCGGGCTGCCGCCCGACGCACACAGTGGCTAGAGAAGTTGTCGAGACGGAGCAATCCCTCGACTCGCGCGTTGGCATTGCCGAGGCGTCACTACCGCATGGAGAGCATGGAGCGGCGACTGCTGCTCTCAGCAGATCCGCTTGGGGCCGCCGACCAGGCGGCACTGCTCGCCGGTCTCGCGGACTTGGCCCTCTGGGGCGAAGCCGTAGAGACCCATGGTGACTTTCAGCAGTTCCTCCCTCTCCTGGATCTCCCCTTTGATCCGGACCTTGGAATTGATGAGCGTTACCTAGGCGCGCAGCTCGACATCGCTGGCGCATTCAGCGCGTTGCATGACAAAGCGGACTTGTACTTCATGAGCCTTGGTGGTGCCGACGGCAGCACCACAGATCTTGTGGCTTGGTGGAACGCCGAACTGGAAATGGGCTGGAACGTCACGGATGCCTCGGCCGGCGAAGAGATCCACTTCGACTTCAGCGCGATGGACCTCTCTCGCGACCCGCTGACAGGAATTGACCTCCTGTTGGGTGATGACGCGGATGCCTTGAGCTTCGACTTCTCGTCGGCGGCTCCACAGCTGAATGTGGACATCGGCTTGTCAATGGACTTTGACTTGGTGATGGTCAGCGCGGATCCAAGCAGCTTCATCATCGACATGAACAGCCTCAATGGCCGCGTCGATGTGCACGATGCCGGAGTGGCGGACTTTGATCTGAACGTCGGTATCCTCGGGTTGACGGTTAGCGGTGCTAGCTTCGACCTGGATGCGGACATTGCCTTGGCCGAAGTGGCCACGGTGCTGGTGGCTGGAGGCAATGCGGATCCTGGAGGTACCATTCCCGCGACCGGAAGCCACATCACCCTCTCCCTCGACGGTGCACAGCACTTAGTTCGCTTGGAGGACGTAGGCAGTCCGAACATGAACGTCAACGGCCTGGCCTCGGACTTGCAAGCGGCGATCAATGTCGCAGGTTTGGGTTCGCAGTTGGCCGTGAACGTAGACGGTCTTCGAATTGAACTCGCCAGCCTCGCCGCTGGACCGGAGTCGATTGGTGTCGATCAAGCCGCACCTTATGCAACGGAGTTCGGGTTCGTATCGGGCGTGTCGGCCGACGGCACGATGGCTGCTCCCAACGTGACTTTGGTGGCCACGACCGAGGGACCCATCGATGGGAAAATTCTCGCTAACGTGAGCTTCGATTTGGTCGTGGACGGAGCGGATCCTGTTCTGGTCCAAGTGGCAGCATCCGACACCCTGGACAACGGTGATGTTGCGGCCCTCGCTGCAGACATCAACGTGGCGTTGACAGCGGCCGGGATCACGGTGCACGCCGGTGTGACCATGGATGGAAAGTTCTTAACGCTCACCACCGAAAACGGCACACCGGGCAACCCCTCTGGGTTGGAAATCCGAGAGCTCACTCCTTTCGCGATTGAACTCGGTTTCGCTCCCGGTGCGGAGAACTCCACGGTTCTAACGTTGACCGACCTACAAAATGGTGACGTGGATAGTTCGCTATCTGAGTCCGCCACCGGCACGGTCACAGGGATGCTTCCGGCCACGGCTCGGGCTGGATTCAATGTCGGCGAAGCTCCTGCGGCTTCGACCATCAACGTGGGAGGGGCATCGCTTGAGTTATTCCACATGCCCGACGGCGGCGCGCCGATCACCCTTGCAGAACACTACGCCGCATTTGCTGCTGCATCACCGGCTGACTTGATCCAGCCCTTGCTGGACCTCGACAACTGGCTCACAGAACTCGATGCCTCCTCGGTCTTTGGGGACCAGTTGCCCTTCCTCGACGGAATCACCGTCACTGACCTTGTGGATCTAGACGGGTTGTTCGGGACGGAGGTTGTCGACCCCCTCGACACGGATGGAGATGGCGATTACTTCGACGATGACGGCAAATTGGACCTGCGCACGGTGCAGGAGCTTGTCGCGCTCTCCGGGTCTGTGGCCACCATTACTGCTGGCTATGACAGTGCATCCGAAGAGCTGACCATTGGGCTGAGCTTGTCCGATACGGGAGCTGATACGACCTCGGCCTTCACTCCCAATATTGATCTCGGCCCCTTGGTGGATTTGAACAATGTGGGGGACATCACCCTGACGCCTGATGTTGGTATTGATCTGACTTACGGAGTCGATCTTGCAACGAGTGATGCGCCGACAGTGGTTGCCGCGCTCGAGACATTGATCCAGCAGTCCGGTGTCCTTGGTAGTGACGCGCAGTTTGACCTCTTGATCGGTGCGCCTCCGAGTCAGACTTCCGTTTCCGTGACCGTCTCGGCGGATGCCCTCAATGGGGATCTCGTGGACTTGACTGCAGACATCAATACGGCATTGGCCGCAGCGCTCGGGAACGCGGCGCTGGCCCCCGACTTGATCACGGCTAACATCGATTCGCAAACGACCGGGCTTGAGGAATTGGCTGGTCCGCGAGTGATCTTGACGGCACAAGCTGGAACGGTATTCACGGCGCTCGTGAACGGCTCGGCGGATTCCGCTTTCACCGAACTTGGTTTGGGTGGAGAAGAACTGGTCTTGCAGGCGGCTTTTGCGCCGACGTTGACCCACAACGACGTG
>JBLIMI010000114.1:0-8361 GCA_047638655.1 Minisyncoccia bacterium
GGTTTCAGTTCGCTTGCAAGGTGGCGCGTCTGATGTCGCCAGTTCAGTAGAGCCCTCAGCTCAGACGCTGTCCGAAGAAGTTCGCGTGATCACGCAGGAGTCGTTGGCAGCGGGCCGCGCTGGGCCGGGTGTCCAGACTTCCACGTTCGACCGTGCCTCCCAGAATGATCGCGTCGGAGCGTGGGAAGAGGTATCCCGAGTGACTGAGCATGTAGGGCAAGTTTTTGGGCTCCAGGTGAACGAGCTGACCGCGGATGGGGACCACGGAGCGATCGCTGATGAGTGCGCCCGCCCCTAGCCCCAAACAGTTGGCGATCACATCGCTGGAGATTTCAATCAACTCGTGCGTGCTGTCGAACTTGCGCCTCAGGAACTCAACGCCATCCACTTGTTCTGCTTCCAGGCGTGCATCTCCCCGGCGATAGGGCCGAATCCCGGCCAGGTATCGCAGGATCCGACCTGTGGAGAAGTGTGGAGCCGGCCAAACACCCCCCGGGAGGTCGGTTGGTGAGGGCGCCAAGGAAACGGGAGCGGGGGAGTGCGCAAGCGCAGGTGCAGTTGTCTCGACGGTGGGCACGGCGTTCGCAAGCTTCTAAACCGTTGATCGGCAACCCAACAGCGTTCGGGCCAGGGCAAGAGCCGTGTGCCATGAAAAGCAGCCATAAGCGTGACCCGGTCGCCCCTCAGGCGTCAGTAACAGGGAGGAAGACGAGTGTCGTTTTCTCGTAAGGCAAGCACGAAGCCAGGGCCCGGGGCCGCTTGCAACTCACATGTCGGGCGGCTCGCTCTTGGGCGGGCACTGAATTTGGAGGCAAGAGCCCATGAATCAACTGTATCGCAGCTTGGCATTGACCATGTTTTTGATCACCGCACCCGTGAGTCTGGCCGCGCCAGTTACGTTGGCCGGCAACGGGCCCAACGGAACCAGTGGACAAACCTGCAAGGACCAGGGGATATCGGGAAGCGCATGCACGGTCACCTACAGCGTCGACTTGCTCCCGATTCCAGTGGACGCTCCCTGCGCGAAAGTACGCATCTCGGGCACCATCACCTGTGCTAGCACCAGTTGCACCTTCTCCAAGGACGTGTGTGCCGGCTCGGGAGATGCGGTAAACGGCAATTGCGGTGGGGTCAGCTTTGAGGGCAAGCTCGTTTCGGGAACCTGGGGAGGGCAGGCCCGGGGGAATGCAACTTGCAGCAATGTTGCATGGAGCAAAGAGTCTTGATCAGCCGCGCTGCCGGTGAGTCCATGTTTCGCTTTCCGTTCCTTAGGGCTTCCATGACCGGGCTCTCCATTCCTGTGATGACTTTTCTGGGGGGAGTCTTGGTCTCGGTTCTGTGCCTTCGCAGTTGCGGTTCCCCAGGCGTGATGCTCCCGCAGACCCTCGAAGCAGAGGCGGGTCGAGCGTTTGGTCACGCTAGAAAACTCGCTGCGCCCACGAAGTCTGCCGAGAAACCCGAGGGCATCCGAATCCCCGTCATTTCAAGGGAAGCGATCGAGCGCGAACGTGAGCGCGAAGTCGTTGCCGACTTGCCGCCGGGCTGGATCCAGCCCATCGAGTCCCCCGCGGAAGGAGAGGGACCCCGGGTGGGCGGGCTGCCCCACGGGGAGTGGTTGCTCTTTCACCCGGTACATAGTTGGACAGACCGCGGCCGTTTTGTGTTGGGCTCTCGAGAGGGCGAGTGGAAGCTCTACGACATGCAGGGCACTCTGATTCGCGTGCGCCACTTTGTGCACGGCAAAATCCACGGGACCATGCGTGACCGGGCGCTCGACTCCGAGTGGCGCAGCTACCGTTATCAGGACGGTGAACTGGTCTTGGAGTCGCCGTCAGCGAAAGACGGAGCCGTCAGAGGCAACTGATCCGTGCGCGCGAGTGCTTCACGCTGGGGTAGGGAGTCGTGCAACCGATTGAGCACCACCTCAGCCGTGGCTCGGTACCCGGTCAACTTGCCACCGTAGATGCCGAGGTAGTTGGGACGCTCCCCATCGTCCGTGCGGTAGACCGTCTCACGCGTACGTTTGAACGCCGACCCGGAGGCCGAGGGCAGGACTCGCAACCCGGCCCAGGAGTTGAGCAAGGTCTTATCTCCTGTCGGAAAGTGGTGCCCATAAGTGTCCAGCAAGTACTCGACCTCAGCTTCCGTAGGAGCAATTTCACGGGGGTCCCCCTTGTAGAGGCGTTCGGTTGTCCCCACGAGCGTGTGCCCTTTCCATGGCATGGTGAAAACGGCGCGGCCGTCCGCCGGAGCTTCGGTGTAGTAGATGCCCTCATTCACCGTGCCCGGCAATTCGATGTGAGTACCGCCCACCAGATCGATATCAAAACCGGGGGGGGTGGGATGGATCCGAGCGCGAATGGCCTCCACCCAAGGGCCGCCCGCGTTGACGAGCACCGTGGTGGTGTGCTCCCGTTCCTCTTGGTTGCAGCGGTAGCGCAATGAGTACCCCGAGCTCTGTCGCGTGGCTTCCAATAACTCCGCAGGTTGCACCAACTGCGCGCCCAACTCGATTGCGGAGTCCATCACGGCCCGGGTCAACTGCGCGTCATCCGTCTGGGCGTCGAAGTACTGAAACACCGCTTGCAGGCCTTCGGTCTTGAGCCCGTCCAGGTCTATCCATTCCGCGCGTGGCACACTCCGAAACTTGCCCAGCGGATCGGAGCCCGCCAGCAGTCGATACATCGAGAGCCCAACGCGAATCTGCCAGGGCCGGCGGCTGGTCTCACCATAGATCGGGATGAAGAACGGCACCTCTCGCACAAGTTGCGGAGCATTGCGCAGAAGGGTCGCCCGTTCGCGCAGGGACTCACGCACCAGCCCCAACTCGAAGCTCTCCAGGTAGCGCAGTCCGCCATGGATTAACTTGCTCGACTTGCTCGAGGTCCCCGAAGCCAGTTGACGGCTTTCCAGCAAGCAAACCCGATGGCCAGCGGCCGCGGCACATTGCGCGACGCCAACCCCGTGGATTCCACCGCCGATCACGGTCAGGTCAAAGTCCGCCACGCTCAAGGGTCGATCCCCAGGACGTCTCGCATCTCGGGATAGGCAAAAGTTTCAACGAAGTGCGCGCCACGCTGACCCAACTCGCGGGCGAGGGCCGGGTCGACGACCTCATAAACGGCGAGCTTCGTTCCCACGTCCAGGGCACCCTCGACGGGCAGCTTCTCGTGGTTACAGAAGATGTGGCTGGAGTCCACCAGGCGACCATCCGTTTGCAATTGCTCCCAACTCTCCAGAATCAGCCCGTGGGGGAGTGCACTGGTTCGTGCGACTTCATGAAGCGCATCCATCGAGAACGAAATGATCGAGAGTCTGTCCGCCAGCGGCTGAAGCTCCTGAATCACTTTGGAAACGACACGCTCGGCGCCAAAGGCCTGGCCGGCGTTGGGCTTGATCTCTACAAAACTAAAGACGTCCGGGTACTTTTCCAGTTCGGCCACGAACTCCCGCAGACGCGCGACAGGTTCCCGGGCGAAGGCGTCTCCGAAGCGAGCGCCCTCGGAGGCCCGCAATTCGGCAATTCGGCCATCATCGAGATCAACGATCGAACCTTCGCAACCCGCGACCCGAATCAGGGATTCGTCGTGGAAAAGCCAGGGAGTCCCCGAGCGGGAGAGTTGCACGTCGATCTCGAGGAAGCGCGCGCCTGCTTGCAGGGCGGCGCGAATTCCCACCAGGGAATTGTCCGGGAAGCGCAGGGGGTAGCCTCGGTGGGCGACGAGATTGAAGTCTTGCATTGTGGGGGCGCTCATCACGCACCCCCACCCCCGGCTTGTCAATAATACTGCATGGCAGCGGTGTGGAAATCCCCACAATCTCTACGCGGCGATGCCCATTGCAACTTGGTAACTCGCCACCGATTGTCCACCCCTCGATAGCGGGTGCAAGCTCTGTTTTCCCCAGCACTGCCGCCATGACAAAGCTTCGGTCCTGGTCATTCTCCGGTGCACAAAACCAAGCAGTTGCGCGGGTGATTCCTGGTCTCCATTGAATCGTTTCCTAACGAAATTTCGATGGGCCATATGCACCTGCAACGCCAGGTCCAGGTAGCGCCGCTTCTTGGACACCAACCACGATTCCCTGCGCAAACGCCCCATTGCATCCCGCATGCGTGCCTCCTCGTGGTTGATCGGAAAGAGTGGGTTATGCGTGGTCCGAGCGACCTTGCTGTTGGTCCTATAGTGCCTGAGCCGTGAAGCTCCAAATGCCGCCCGCGCCAAGACGGGGTACGTCAATTTCTGGTCGGTGTAGAGCCGAACTACGGCGGAGTTTTGCAACAGATTCTTCCCCCGCTGAAGCGTGCGCCGAATGGCTCGTCGAGAACGATCTCGTCGGCGACCATGCTTCAATTCCCGAGTAGCCATGTTTTCTAGGCGTTTCTCTGTCATCTTCCCCCTAGGGCGAATTGTGGCCGACTCGGCCCAGACGCAATACCTAGTCGTCTTCTCGATCAAGACTGGCACGCTCAACGGACACAAACTCCGGTGGGTTTCGAAGGTCTCGAACTCATCGAAGACAAATTGAACTTCGCCGTCAAGCGGGGCTCTCAGCGTTAGGTTTTGCTGACGTAGGTGGCGCGCGATTTTGCGTAATTTGAGTTCGGTGCAACGTAGGCTCAGGCCCAGCCGCCGGGAGCTCATACGGATGCCGACGCCCATACTGATAAGGTTGAAGAGAGGCGCATTCAGGTCCGGCCGCTGGTCTCGATAGTCCATCCTAAACGTCTGTCGAGAGAAGGTTCGGCGGCACGTCCGGCACCGGAATCGCGGCACGGCATGGGAGCGGCAATTGGGGTGGTAGAAGCCGTGCCGGTAGTAGAAATTCGGGCGCGGGGAGCGGTGCTGGGAGCAGTCGCGGCGGGGGCAGAAAGGTGGCTTGAACATGGTCGTTTCTCCTTCGACGAGCGGGTTGGAGCCTTCGGTCTAGGGAGAGACGGTCGGAAGTGGGGCTGGTCACGGGGGTTCCGCACAATTCGTGGCGGTGATTCCACAACCGGCCCATGCAGTATCGTAGGCTGTCTGGCTCGGATGGTGCGCGGGGCACGAGCCCAGTTCGCCGTCAGTCACCACCCACAAACCCCACACCGCACACTTCCCGCCCGGCGGGACAATGGATATGGCGAAATACCGCATCACCTGGATGCCCGGAGACGGGATCGGCAACGACGTGATGGGAAGTTCGACGCCATGTGTGGCGACGAGGTGCCCGCAGCTCAGCGCCAGGATCGACGCCATGTGTGGCGACGAGGTGCCCGCAGCTCAGCGCCAGGAAATCCGTGACGCAATCGGCCAGTTGCCCAAGATCTCGGCCCGGCGCTTCATGGAATTGCTCGCGTTCCGTGGCTGAGATGGAAACGGGGGGGGATGACCCCGTGCAACCGGAATCCCCCGCGGGAGCGGGGGAGGGCTCTCTTGCGGAGCCGGCAGTGGCGCTTTCTGTACGCGACTTGACGAAGAAGTACGAGGACACCGTTGCGGTGGACCAACTCTCGTTCGACGTGCGAGCCGGCGAGATTCTGGGACTCGTGGGGCCCAACGGGGCCGGCAAAACAACCAGTTTGCGTTCCATCGTCGGGGTCTTGCCCTTGCAAGTCGGGCGGGTGACCGTGGCGGGCTTTGACCTCGAAAACCAAGAGGTCGAAGCCAAGAAAACTCTGGCTTGGGTGCCCGATGATCCCCAGCCCTTCGAGACCTTGACGGTTCACGAGCACCTGGAATTCACGGCGCAACTGTACGGTGTCGAAGACTGGGAAGCAGAAGGGGAGCAACTCCTCGAACAATTCGAGTTGATGGAGAAGCGAGATGCGCTCGGGGGCGAATTGTCCCGGGGGATGCGCCAAAAGCTCGCGTTCTGCTGTTCCTGGATCTCGCGCCCCAAGGTGATCTTGATGGACGAACCGCTTTCGGGTCTCGACCCGCGGGGAATTCGCGCGGCCAAGGACGCCATTCGACGTGTGGCGGCTTCGGGTGCAGCGGTGGTGCTCTCCTCGCACTTGCTCGAGTTGATCGAAGAACTCGCGGACAAGTTGTTGATCATCAACCGGGGTTGCAAAGTCTTCCACGGAACCCTCGCGGATGCCCGTACCAATCATGCGGACTCTGCGGACTCGCGTTTGGAAGAGATCTTCATGGCGATCACCGAGGGCGAAACAGCAACGCCAGCGACGGACAACTGGCCCACGTGATCACTGGCAATCCCGCCCTGCTGCGACTGGCGACGCTCAAATTTCGCGGGGCGTTGCGCCGCCAACTTCGCAAGCTGAAGTCGCCCTCCGGAGCCTTCTTCGCCACGGTAGGGGTGCTCTTGACCATTGGCTGGGTCGCCTCTCTGGTGCTGGGCCGTCGCGTTTTTGACGCTTCGGCACCGGATCCTGCGACGATCCGGCCCTGGACCCAACTGGGCATCGGGGTCTTCACTTTCTTGAGCGTGACCAGTGCCATTGCGGTCCGCGGCATCTACTTGCCCAAGCAAGACATTGAACGGCTCTTTGCAGCGCCAATACAGCGCGGCGATTTGGTGCGCTACCGAATGCTGGTGGACATGGGGCGCTCCATCTTTGGTGCGTTGGTGCTGGGCTTGCTCACTTTCCAGCGCATGCCCGAACCCAGCTTCGGCTTGTTGGGGGCGACCGTCACCATCCTGACCCTGGGCATCGTTCGTCAAGCCTTCTCGCTGTTGCTCGGCGGCGCAAAGACCGGGGTCTCGCGCTTCCTCAAGAGCCGCAGCGTGACTTTCGTGCGCATCTTGGTGGGGGTGAGTGTGTGGTTGTTGATTGTGGCGGCGGTGATGGGCGGCGACGTCGTGAGCAAAATTTTGGGCGGCCTGGACCTCACGCAAAAAGGGCAAAGCTTGCTCGACCTGGAACCGGTGCGACTGCTGCTCTGCCCGTTCTACCCTTGGGCCAGCATGATGAGCGCACAAACGGGCCTCGAGTTTCTGGGGTGGCTTGGTCTTTGCCTCTCCCTGGGGCTGGTCATGTTCGAGCTAACAGCGCGACTGCCCGTGGACTTCCGCGAAATGTCTCTCGAAACCTCGGAGCACATCGCTAAGCGCATGAACCAAGTGCGCCGGGGCGGTCTCTTCACGGGCGGCAAGGTTTCCAAGCGCACCACCACCTGGCGCTTGCCGCGACTCTTCGGTAGCGGACCGATGGGCGCCGTGGCTTGGGTCAAGTGGGTCTCGATTGTGCGCAAGGCCCGAGGGACTTTGTTGCTCGGCGTTGCCATCGTCACGTTCATCTGTGTCCTCGTGACCTACCTTTTGGGGGATGTTGGCGGGACTCAAGATGAACGCACGGTCCTGCTCGGTTCGGGCATGATCGGACTGTTCGGCATCACGTACCTCGGGGGAGCGCTGCGCTTCGACTTTCGCTCCGACCTGGATCGCATGGTGCAGGTCAAGGCGTGGCCCGTTTCGCCGATCAAGGTCTTCGTGGGCACCCTTTTGCCCGAAGTGTTCCTGATCTCAGGTTTGCTAGGCCTCGCGATTCTGATTCGTATGCTCTACCTGGATGCACTGCACGCGGCGGTGGTCGCCTTCGCTTTGCTCTTGCCCTGCCTGTCCTTCGCGTGGTTGGCGGTGGACAACATCGTTTTCCTCTTTGCGCCGGTGCGTTTTGTTCCGGGCCAAGAGGGGTCCCTGCACCACACCGGGCGGGCGATCGTGCTCTTTCTCCTTCGGCTCCTGATGATCGCCATCGTGAGTGCGTTGGTCTCGTTCACCGCGATCATCTTGTTTTCCCTGGGGCCCGCTGAATTGGGCCTGACGGAAGAACAGGCCGCTTGGATTTCTGGCGCCGCGGGCCTAGGCGTCCTGTTGGGCCTCAACGTCTTCCTGGCTTGGGCCGGTGGCAAGATGTTACGCCGCTTTGATGTGGCACGCGATCGCGGCTAGCCCGGTTCAAAGAGCGGCGCGCAAGTGCGGTCCGAGCCGCCGCTCACTGGGTTCATTAGCGAATCCCACGAAGGAAACCCCGCTGCTCGCATCCAGGGGGAAATCGAGTTCGGCCCCGGCTGGATTCAACACGCTGCAGCCGCACTCTTGCGCGATCAAGATCGCGCCTGCGCAGTCGTAGGGTTTCGAGTAGGTGACCGGGACTTCAAAATCAGCAGCGTAGTGCGCCCGCAGGTCTGCAATCATGCGGTAGGTGCCGAGGCTCAAGAGGGCGAGTTGCCCACCATTGGAAATGTACTGGTCATCAAAGCAGTGGCGAAGGTCGGCGCCCTCATGTTCAGCGAGCCTTGCAAAAAATTCCGCCTCGACTTGGGCCAGCCTGGGACGCATGGCCGGCGTGTAGCGAAAGAGGCTGAAGTAGCCGTGGTCCGGCCGGTCATCGCCGTCGGCGAGCAATTCGCGCTG
>JBLIMI010000115.1:0-8325 GCA_047638655.1 Minisyncoccia bacterium
CTCCCGCAGACCCCGCCGACATCGCGAAACCGGTACTGATGATGCCGAAGCTCGCCGCCGAGCCAGCCCTCGGTCGTTGAAATGCTCGAACTCGTGGCGGCATTGCCTGCCCCATCCGTAAAGACGAGTTCACAGGCTTGCTTGAGAGAAATCGCCCCGGGGTCTGGTGCGCCGAAACGCGACAATTATGACGAATTCGCAACAGCAATGGGCCGGCTTACGTAGCCCGCTGAAAGAGTGCTCTCCTTAGCCAAGCACTACATCACCCACTCTTCAATGCTCATGGTCCGCCTCACTCATCTCGTTCTTCTCCTTTCATGTGTTCAGCCTGCCGTTGCAGCGACCTCCCATGATGGAGCCACCACTCGCGCCCCGCTAGGGTCGGAAGCACAAGAGAAGGTCATTGCCTCCATCGATGAGGTCGTGGCGAAGGCCATGGAGGACCCAGGTGCTGTTGGATTGAGCTTGGCCGTTGCCGTAGGGGGGGAACTGCTGTACTCCAATGGGTACGGCATGGCCGAGCTTGAGCACGATGTTGCGGCGGACAAGGACACCATGTTCCGTATTGGCTCAATCACGAAGCAGTACACCGCAGCGGCGATCGTGCGTTTGGCAGAGCAGGACAAGCTCTATATCGATGATCCGCTTGAGCGCTTCGTCCCCGAATTCAACACCCGAGGCCAGGAGATCACGATCCGCAACCTCTTGACCCACACCTCTGGGATCTTCAACTACACCAACTTGGGTCCAAGTTGGTTTCAATACATAGCGTTGGATCGGGAGCACGACGAGATGCTCTCGCTCGTGGCAGAGAAGCCCCTGGACTTCACACCGGGCAGCGCCTACAGCTACAGCAACACCGGCTACTACCTACTGGGGATGATCGTGGAGGAGGCAAGCGGCATGGACTTTCCAAGTTACTTGGAAGCCGAACTGCTGTCGCCCCCAGGCCTGGATCGGACCACCTACGATTCCAATCGCTCCCTGATGCGTAACCGTGCACAAGGATACGTTCGGCTCCCCAGTGGGGGATTTGCCAACGACGACATGATGAGTCCCACTCAGCCCTACGCCGCCGGGGCGATGTTGGCGACAGGGGAGGACTTGGTGCATTGGACTTTGGCGCTGAACAGCGGCCAAGTCGTCAGTGTGGAGAGCTATGAGGAGATGACCCTGCCCTTTCTACTCGATGATGGGAGAGAGAGCCTCTACGGCTTCGGCCTCGACCTGCATGACATTGAGGGTCAACCGTGCATTTCCCACGGCGGAGGGGTCAGTGGGTTCAACTCGATGATGATGCACTTTCCGGAAACTGGGTTGACCGTCGCGGTCATTTCCAACTGCGAGGGATTCAGTGCGCGTACGGTTGCCTCAAAGTTAGTGCGCCTGCTGCAAGCCAAATGAGCGGAGGCCGGATCAAGTCCAGCAAAGCTAACTGAACAGCGCGAGCACCGCGCAGGCGACAAGAAACAACAGGGAGAGTGGCATATAGATTCGAAGCCCTTGATTGAGCCTGCGATCAAAGGCGTGGTGCAAGTCCCTGAGCCTCGACTGCACCATCACTTGGACCAGCCGGCTTCTGTCGGGGTTGCCCGTTCGGCTTCAACGCAACGCACGATAGCTGCCACGGAATCTCGAACGTCGCCCTCACTGGTTTGCCAATTGCTGACGCTGATGCGCATCAGGCGTTGCCCGTGCCAAGTGGTGGCGCCAAGCCAGCAGGTGCCATCCCGTTGAATGCGCGTAATCACGGCATCCACGAAGGCCTCTGACTCAATGCCCGTGGGAGGCGCCCAGGCTACGAGGACCTGGTTGAGCACGACCTCGTTTGCGATGGCTGCACCCGACTCCTGCAAGAGCTTCGCGAACAGGCGCGCGTGAGAGCAGCATCTCGCAACGAGATCATCGAGCCCCGACCGGCCGAGTTGACGCAGTGCAGCGTAAACCGGTGTCGCCCGGGCACGGCGCGAACTCTCGGGCGTGTAGCGGCATGGTTCACGGCGTCGCGCATCAGCGCTCTTCACCAGGTAGGCCCCCTCGTAGGAAGTGGCGGCCATCAGGTGAGCTTCTTCCTTCACGATGATGAGCCCGCAATCGTAAGGCGCGTTCAGCCACTTGTGTGCATCTGTCGATAGTGAGTCCGCGAGCTCGGCGCCATCCGCAAGCGCTCGCTTTTCTTTGCACGCTCTGGCCCAGAGCCCAAAGGCGCCATCGATGTGCAGCCACGCGCCATGTTGTTGGCAAAGCTCGCCGATCGCCCTCAAGGGATCGAAGGCGCCTGTGTTGACGTTTCCTGCTTGCGCACAGACAAGGGTCGGCATTGACGTCTCGCACAACAAGCGTTCGAGCTCATCTGCCCTCATGCGTCCCTGTGCGTCCGCCGGTACCCGAATCGAAGTGGCGCTCCCAAGTCCGAGCAGAGCCAGCGCCCGGTCGATGGTGCCGTGCGCCTCTGCGCCGATCAAGATACGGAGCTTTGGTGCTCCCGCGAGTCCCCGGGTGGCCACATCCCATCCTGCCTGCGCGAAAACTCGGTGCCTTCCCGCTGCGAGTCCCATCACGTTGGCCATCTGACCGCCGGTGACGAATCCAACAGCCGCCGCCCGCGGTAGGTCGAGCAAGTCTAGTGCCCAGTCAGAGGTGATGTCTTCGATCACAGCCGATGCCGGACTCAACACGTAGAAGCCGGCCACCTGATCGTGAGCTGTGGTCCATTGGTCTGCGGCCACCGCGGCGGGTAATGCGCCTCCTACGACAAATCCAAAGTATCGAGGTCCGGTCGTGTCCACCAACCCCGGTGCCGCGGCCCTTGTGAGCCGTTCCATGATCGCCTCGGATGTTTCGCCATCCTCGGGCAATTGATCACCGATGGCGTTGCGCAAGTCGGTCGGGTCAGGGTCGTAGGCGACTCGGTAGTCAGGGTTCATTTCGCGTGTGGATTTGTTCACGGTAGCGTGGGCGATTGTCTCGTAGAGAGTGCCTCTCAATGACCTTCCCACTCTTCGATGGTCTTGGGCCAATCAGAATTCAGCAGGGCGGAGAGGGCACGATCAGCCAAGAGCTTGCCGCCTGTTTGGCAGAACGCACAATAGTTCGTCTCGCGAGATACGTACACAATACGCTGCACCGAATGTTGGCAGACCGGGCAGGGTTGGCCGTAGCGACCATGGACCGCCATGCCCGGACGAAAGGCGGTGACCTTCCTTGGCCACCCGGACTTGGTCTCCCCGCGCAGTTGATTGGTCCAGAGCTGGATCACTCGTAGGCTCGAGCCATGCAAGCGCTCCCACGAGTCATGATCCAGGTTACCCGTCAGTTGCAAGGGCGATAACTTCGCGGTGTGCAGGATCTCGTCGGAGTAAGCGTTCCCGATTCCCGCCAGGATGTGAGAGTCTGTCAAGGCTCGCTTGAGGGTGTGGTTGCTGCGAGTCATGGATTCGCGAAACTGTTCCGGACTCGAGTCCAACAATTCCAGGCCTCCCGGATCCAGTGCGGCTAACGCGGCTTCCCCGTGAACGATTTGGAGGGATGCGCGGCGCTTGGAACCGGATTCTGTGATGACGAGGGAGCCGCCCTCAAATTCAAAACTGGCCAGGGTGTTCTTGCTGCCCAACTTGGCATTGCACCCTCTCCATGCCAGTCGGCCGGCGATCATCAAGTGCAGCACGGCAAACAGTTCGTCCTCAAAACAAAGCACCAACCGCTTTCCTAGACGTCGCAGGCCGAGCAACTGCTTACCCGCCAAGTCCTGCGGGGAAGGGTCGACCGTGCGCAACAGGAAGGGGTTGGAAACGCGGAGTTCCGACAAAGTGCTTCCCCGGGCTTTGGACTCGAGGCATTCCAGGTAGATCTGGATGTCGGGCAGTTCAGGCAAGGCTCGAGGGGGGCCAGGGTTCTAGCGAAGGAGGGCCCTATTGTAGACCACTACTCATTGAGGAGGACACCCAGGATCTCGCGCCCGGGGTCCGAGAGGTTGCTCCCTTCTGTATTGCACATGAGCACCACGGCAATGCCTGCGTCTGGTGCACAAACAAGGAATGTCCTCGTGCGGCGTTGGGCACCACCGTGCACGACAGCCAATTGACCATCGATGTCCATGATGTTGAAGCCCAATCCGTAGGGAGTCTTGTTAGCGCCTTTCATGGTTTGCTTGGTGAAGAGCAGTTCACGATCCTGGTCCGAGAGAAAGTAGCCATCGCATATCCCAGCAGCGAAACGCCCGAGGTCGGCGGCCGTGGACTGAAAACCCCCACCCGCGAGTTTCCAAGAGACATCAGAGTCTCCGGCATCAAAAAGTCTTCCGTCTTGTGTGAGGCGGTAGCCGGTTGTTCGTTCTTCCCGAGGTGCAGCAGGATCATCAGGCTCAAAGCTTGTCATGCCGAGCGGGCCGCTGACTAAGCGCGTCACTTCCCCTAGATAGCCTTTCTTGGAGGCTCGCTCGATGACAGCGCCGACCAGCGCGAATCCATGCGTGCTGTACGAGTATTTTGTTCCAGGTTCATGAATGAGCGCTGCCTCGCGAAACATATCAATGGCACGAACGGGGTCCCGGAATGGAAACTCGGTGCCATAGTCGATGCGTGTCACGCTCGGCATGTGTTGGTAGTGGACGATCCCTCCCAGATGTCCGAGCAGGAGCCGGGGCGTGACCACGTGCTCCTTGAGCGGGAATTCCGGGACCAGCTTGCGCACATCCTGATCGAGATCCAGTCGGTCTGCGTTGGCCATCTTGACGGACACGACGCCCGTGACGGACTTTGAGATGGACCCCCAGCGGAAGAGGGTGCTATCTGAAACCGGAAGCCGGCCCATCACATCTCGCCAGCCCCAGGAACGAGCATCGAGCAATTCACCGTCGATGACGACCGCGAGCGCCAATCCTGCGATGTTCCCAGCATCCATTGCCCTGTTGATCACACTCGCAATGGGATCTCGCCAAGTATCCGGCAAGCCATCCAGGCTGATGTGTTCCGGACGCTCCTGAGGCAGGCTGACTTTCAGGTGCAAGTCCTCGGCCCAGGTGTCGGAGGTTCGTTGGCACTCGAGCGAGATGGGCATGCCCCGAAAGTTCAGCAGGCACGCGAGGCCGCCACTTCCATCACTCTTCACTTGGAATGGAGAGTTGCTTTCACCCAAATCGCACTCGAGCTCCAAACCGTCGCTTGCCTGCTGGCCGCGCAACAGGCCTGTGCCGAACATGTCTCCTTCAAATCCTCCTTGCCAAGTTCCGTCCGCGTTCTGTTCGAGTCCGAATCGGATTTCAAGTGGACGAGGATCAAAGGGTGCTTTGAACTCGCTTCTCCATGTGCCGGCGAAGTCTTGGCTGCCACCGGCAAGGACCCCATTCGAAATGGAGAACAGGACGCCTAAGGCGAAGGTCAGACAAGGGATTCGTGAGAGCGTCATTTGATGGGATGGTGTGCGGGATTTGCTGGAACGGTGTCGCTTGCGGGGGATCACCGCTTCTATTTGGCTAGATTCTGCACGGGGGTCAAAGATCCCCCGTAGAGGACCCCCATTGCCTCCAGTCATTCCCGAGGGTGCGCCGATTTCAGTCATGCTAGAGCTTTAAGCGGAGATCCTGATCTGAAACTGCGAGGGCGCTCAAGTCCCGTGCAGCCCCAGTCCGAAATGATCCTCCATGGACGCCCCCCTCCGAAAAGGCTTGGTCGAATTGCGACCAATGGAATCTGCTGATTTCCTGCCCTTGCTCTATCGCCACTCCAAGAGCAAGGAGACCGGATCTCGGATCCGCTCACAGTACGAGAAGGAGTTCAAAGAACGTAGCGATGCAGTAGGCACTCTGGGCCTCTACTGTTGCGAGGAGGTGGTTGGCGGGATCACCTTCTCCCACCGCCCCTTTCCCTATGAGCCGGAATTCTTCTCAGCGCGCCTGGACACGGTCTTGACAGTACCGAAGTTTCGTGGGATGGGCTTGGGCAGAATCTTGATGAGCGGCCTGTTTCTACACTCGGTGGAAACGCTGGGGGACAAGTTGCATCGATACTCAACGGTGGCGCTGCACCCATCGGTTGAGCACTTCGTCAAGGACCTGGGGTTCGAGGGGTTGGAAGAGTCGGACACTCCCCTCTACGCAATCGATCTCGGCGACAAAGATCGCCGTGATGAGTTTGAGAGTAACGTTCGGCGCGCTTACTCACTCTCGCTTCAATCGGTACGAGAGCAATGCATGGTATGCATGCATCGACCCTGGTCTCCCGTCTGGTGCCGCCCCAAAGAACAGAAGAGGAGCGCATGAGTGCGGCAACTGGTTACGCCTGGGATCCGCTGTACCTGGGCCATGAAACTCCGCGGACGCACCCGGAGAATCCAGGTCGCATGCGGCACTTGAAGGCTCGGGACATTTGTCTGGAACTCCCGGGGCTCAAGTGGATCAAGCCAAACTACAATCTTGGATTGCCGTGGGTTGGGCGTGTGCATGAGTCTGATTACGTGGAAAGTGTTCGGATCGCTTTCGAGAAGGGAAAGCGCGCACTAGACCGATCTCATGAGACCATGGTGCGCAAGGATAGCTACGAGGTCGCGCTTGGCTCGGCAGCGGGCGCGTTGACCCTCGTAGACAAGGTGGCGTCTGGAGAACTAAGAAATGGATTTGCAGCCGTTCGTCCTCCGGGGCACCACGCCGGCCCTGATCGCGCTCGTGGTTTCTGCATTTTCAACAACGTGGCGGCTTGCGCAAGATTCGCGCAAACACGACATGGGTACAAGCGAGTGCTGATCGTGGACTGGGATGTGCACCCGGCCGATGGCACCGCCGCCATTTTTATTCGCGACCCAGACATTCACGTGGTGAGCTCTCATCAGCAAGGCCTTTTCCCGGACACATGCGGACACCCGTCGCACAAGGGTCTCGAAGCAGGGATCGGAGCGACCTGGCATTCCTTCGTTGAGAAGGGCACCAAGGGCGCGGCCTATCGCACTGAATTCGAGAAGCTGGTGAGAGCTTCTGCGGTCGCATGCCAGCCCGACTTCATCTTGCTGAGCTGCGGCTTCGATGCTCATGCCGCAGACCCGGTGGGCGGTTTGAAATTGGACGAAGATGACTTCGTCAAGATGACCGCCTTCATGATGGAACTGGCCGACGAATACTGTGGCGGCAAGCTCGTTTCGATGCTCGAAGGGGGCTACAACCCGAACGTACTGATGACCGCAACGCGGGCCCACGTCGCGCGCTTAATGGCGGCCTGAGAGTAAGAGCAGCAGCGCCACGCTCACTCGGGCTGCTAGTTCAAGCGCCACGCGCCATGGGACACATTCTTCTTTGGAGCCGGGCACATGCCCCACAGCGACTCGCTGCCATGCGTTCCGCACCGAGCAATTTGCTCTAGAAGGCATGCCGGAACTTCCTCTTGGGTAGCGAGCAGGGACATGACTCACTTCCCAAGAACGTCGTCCCACTCTTTCACCAACTCGATCCAGTGCTGGCGCGCCTGGTGCAACGCCAGGAAGTTCTGCACGTAACGAGTGATCGGGCCCGGCAGCCCCAGGGTTGAAGCCGCCCACAATTCAAGTTTGCTTGGTATCGCTTGGTCTTCCTCGAACCCCAACTGCTCAACTTGGCCGCGCAGCGGATAGAAGCGTTGCGCGTTGTTGGCCATCGCGCGACGCATGGCTCGATTGAAGAATTCGACACCCGTTTTCTCGGGAAACATCACTCCTTCGGTGGAGCCGGCGATTTGCAACCGATCCATGATCACGTAGTCCCTGCAGAGCGCGTAGAAGAACTCCTCCACTTGCGGGGCTGGGAGGGAGGTGTTGTCAGGAATGAGGCTGGGGTCGGCGCGGCAGCGCTTGAGGGCCTGCTTCGCAATCGAAGCGCCGACCATGAGTTCAATCATGGGGCCTTGGCCATGCATTTGCCTGGACCAGGCGAGCACCTGTTGCATGCGTTGCGCGGTCAAGTCGTCGAGCTTCAACTCGAGCACGCCAAGCTGAACCACTTGAAAGACAGGTTCCCCCTGAGCCAGGCCTCCGAATTCCCCTGCTGCTAAGAACTCCTCCAACTGGAGCAAGAGGTTCGTGACGGGCAATGGAAGCTCTGCTCTCGACAACAAGAGATCGTCTGTTGTCGAGAGCAGATTGTCTTGCAGTTCAATCCCCTGGATGTCCGCCTTGAGCTGAGCCAACTCTGGGCATTGGGTTGGAGGAATTTCAGGCAGGTTGGCCCACTGTTCGACCTGCGCCCAGTCGCGATTGAGTTGTTCTACTTCAGAAGCGGAGAACCCCTGAAAAAACAATCCGGAGAACACGCCACCGAGAAGGAGAAGCGCGCTAAGCAGGGAGAGAAGCAGGAGTCATTTCTTC
>JBLIMI010000116.1:0-8307 GCA_047638655.1 Minisyncoccia bacterium
AATACATCTATCTACGTGAAGTGGACGGCCAACGCAGCTTCCCCATCATCATTGGCTTCCCCGAAGCCACCGAGATTCAGCGCGTGGTGACCAGCACAGAAACGGAGCGTCCCATGACGCACCAACTCTTGCACGACACGATCACGCAGTTGGGCGCCCACTTGGCCTCGGTCGATATCGTCGACGTGCGCCAAAACACATTTTACGCCCAGCTGGTGCTTGAGAATGAGAGCGGCGAGCGCGTCGCCGTAATCGACTCTCGTCCCTCGGATTCGATCGCCCTGGCCTTGCGCGCCAAGTGCCCCTTGCGGGTTTCGGAGGTCGTCTTGGAGATGGTGCGCACGGATGAGACCGGCGAGACGGAACCGGGCGATTCGGAACCAGATTCGCTTCCGCCCGGCTAGCCCAAGCCGGTCCACCAACACCTGGCTCCGCACGCCGCCTATGCCCGCCTCTCAACCCAGCCAAGGCCTGCGCAAGTACATCAGCCTGCGATCTGGTGTGTACCTTGTCGTCGCCAACATGATTGGAGCGGGGATCTTCACCACCACGGGCTTCCAGGCCGCCGACATCGGTGACCCGCGTTGGATCCTCCCGCTCTGGCTGGTGGGCGGCCTGCTCGCTTTTTGCGGCGCCCTGTGCTTTGCCGAACTTGGCGCGGCCATGCCCGAGGCCGGTGGCGAGTACGCCTACTTGCGCAACACCTACGGACCGGCCTTGGGCTTCATGAGCGCAATCATTTCGCTCACTGCGGGATTCTCTGCCCCCATCGCCGCGGCCTGCAAAGCCTTCGCGCGCTACTGGGCCGGCGCCTTGGGAATGCGAGGTAGCGAGGACGCGATGCTCGGCCCCTTCTCGGCAGAAGACTTCATTGCGCTTGGCCTCGTCTGGCTTCTCGTCATCATCCAATTGCGGGGCACGAAGATTGGCCTGCGTTTCTTGAACGGCGTCACCATTCTCAAGATTGCGGGGATCGTGCTCATCTTGTTGCTGGCCGTTGTGCTCGGCGAAGGCAGCCTCGAGCACTTCACTCAGATCGCACCGAAGTTCGCAACGCAGACCTTCGCGGAGCGGCAGTCTGCGCTTGGGACCGCGCTCATCTTCGTTATGTTCTGCTACTCGGGCTGGAACGCATCCGCATACTTCGCGAGCGAGTTCGAAAACCCCCAACGCGACGTGCCCCGCAGTTTGCTGTTCGGCACGGGCGCCGTGGTTTGTCTCTACCTCGGATTGAACGCCATGTACTTCTACGGGGCTCCTGCGGAAGTGTTGGCAGGTCAAACCGAGGTCGGCCTGGTGGCCGCACGTAACCTGTTTGGAAAGAGCGGCACCATGTTCACCATGGTGATCCTACTCGTCTCCCTCCTGGCCTCTGCTTCGGCCATGACCATGGCGGGTCCGCGGGTCTACTACGCTTTTGGGAAGGACAACTCCGCGCTCTCTTTCCTGGGTCGCACAAGCGTCAAGCGCGGCGTTCCCTATGTGGCCCTCTTGGTTCAGGGCGTGGTCACAAGCGCCATCTTGCTCGCAGGCAGGATTGACCAAATCATGCAATACGCAGGATTCTCTCTGGCCCTCTTTAGCTCCCTCGCAGTGTCCTGCGTGCTCGTTCTACGTTGGCGTCAACCCGACCTACCGAGGCCCTTCCGAACCTGGGGCTACCCCTTCACTCCGCTCATTTTCCTGGCTTCGTCCTGTTGGATGATGTTCTGGTCAGCGCAAGGCCGGCCCCTGGAGTCTGCTCTGGCCCTCGCCACTGTGGTCATTGCAGGGCTTGTGTTCACTGTTCTATCAAAGACAAGCCGGAACGCCTCATAGCCGCTCGCGGGGCGCATCGCCGGCTCGTATCAAGACCGGGGGTCCAGGCTTACGTCCGTTGCGCGGGCCTTGTTGGCGCATCCAATCCAGCGCAGCAGTGAAGTGCTCGGGAGCCTCAGAATCGTGCAGCGCAGCCAGGACAGCTTCGCGGTTGCTTAACCGTTCGCGCAACTCTCGCCGCAATCCACTGTCCCGAACGAGTTGTTTTGCGGCGTTGATGTAACCGGTGTAATCCCGCGCGATCAAGAACTCGGGCATCCCGAGGCGGCGCAACAGAACTGCACCATTTCGATTGCGAGCCCGGTCTCCTTCGATGGTCACGATGGGAAGCCCAGACGCCAGCGCTTCGATCAGGCAGTTGTAGCCTCCATAGGGAAAGGTATCGAGGTAGATGTCGCTCTGCACGAGCGTGTCGAGCAAGTTTTCGCGCGGGGTCCAGCCGTTCAACTGAACCGGACCCGCTGACAGATAAGGAGCCAACTGCGGCGCGAGCAACTCCGCCTCCACGTCCTTCAAGGAGGGGAAAATTTCGAGCTCCACGTTCTGTTCGCCGCGCAGAATTTCATTCCAGGCTTCCAGCAAGTCCCGATTCAACTTCTGGCTAGTCGCCACCGTCACGAGTTGAACTCGGTCCTCCACTTGCGGTCGTACCCGCTCGCGGATGGGGAGCGGCGGTTCTACCAGCGCTTGCCCCCACCCCGGGATCAGCACCAATTGCTCGACGTAGTCGCTACCGTCGCCTTCCACATCGGCTCCACCGATGAAGTAATCCATGTGCTCTGAGCCCGTCGTCAACGGAAACCCGTAGCCCGTCGCTTGCACGCGCGCCACCCGTTGCAACCCCATCCAAGCCGACGCGTTGCGCGGACACATTTCGGGGAAGTACATCAGATCGATGTTGCGGCTCTTTAATTCATCCGCAGCCAATCCAATCTTGTACAGATAGTGCCCATATCCTCGCAGGTCGAGTTCGATCGACTGCGATTGCCACTTCTGCGCACACTGTCCGTGATCGGTCGTTCCAGCTTCGTGGAGCATCAAGACCCGTGTCCCATCGCGCTTACGCATGGGCTCGAGCAGTTGAGACATGCAGCGGTGAACCACGTGCTTCTCGCGCCAGTTGGGGCAGAACACGAGCAAGCCAGAGTCTCGCAGGTTCTCAAACTCGGGGTAGGTTGCCGGCCCACTCAACTCGAGTGGTCCCATGTTCCAGTAGAGCTTCTCCAGAGATTCCCCTAGCACCTTTTGAGCAACGGGCGCCGTGGATCCAGCCGTTCGATAGCCTCTTTCATAAGCCGTCGACATCGCGACAGGCGTTCCGGCGATGTCGAGTCGTTCATCCTTCCACACTCTCAAGAGATCCTGCAGAGTCCTCTCTTGGTTCTGGCTCACCTCCGCACTGGCCAGCGCACCAGGACTTTGGTTGTGGCAACTGAGCACCCAGTCCGTCCAGGCTGGCAACAAAACTGGATCCAACACGCGCATCATCGCGCTGTACTGAACCACTGCCCCGCCATCGTTGGCCACCATGAATCGTCCCAACAGCTTGGCCTGCGCTTCCAATCCACATACGGCCAGGACATTCGCATCTAACACTTCGTGATTGTTGTCGGGCACTTCTGAGCCCGAACGTCGCAGCCACTTGCCATTGGAAATCAGGTTGCCATGGTTCAGCACGTTGAACGAAAGAGGCAGCAGCATGGTCTTCCAAAACTCCCCCGTCGCCCGCTCGGCCAATAGGCACTCACGAAGGCAGCGATCCACAGCCTCGTGGACAAAGCGCCGCTCTTCCATCTCTTGAACCGTTTCCGGTTGAGAAACCCCGAGGGAGTGCTTGGCCATGAGCTCCAGGCAATCCTTGCCCACCGCGGCCTCATCCCCGCCCTGCAAAGTCGCCAGCAACCCCTGCGCGCGCTGCCGCATGCTGAGGTCCCCCCCCGCCGCGGGAGAAGCCTGAGTCGTCTTGCCAGAGGTCGGGTCCATCGAAGCACTATCGACCCACCGCCCAAACCTGACTGAGGTCCCCAAAGCGCCGCCCCCCCCTAATTCCCAGTTCGGAGCCAGATTCGCGGCGGAATCTTGAGCCAGTGAACCTGACTCACCGCTAAACTTCCCCCGTCGGAGGCGTGGCAGAGCGGCTGAATGCACCGGTTTTGAAAACCGACGTGTCGCAAGGCACCGGGGGTTCAAATCCCTCCGCCTCCGCCATTTTGCCCCTGGGAAACCGTCCCGGGCGCGGCAAGGCCAGCGGGTGACCCTTCCATGGCGACACCCCGTTTCTGCACCCGCAATCGCGGGCACGCCCTAAACTGGGAGCTTGGCTATGAATGAGTGTCGGTACATCGAGTGCCCCGGACCTGGTGAAGCAATTGCTGTTGAATGCCTCTCGGTGGATTGTGATTACGCTTGTTGGCGTTTCTGCAGGTCTCTTCCCGATTGAAGCGCAGGCGCAAGAACGCATCGAGTCATGGGGGTGGGACTACGCGGGACAGGTTTCCAACGCTCCTGGCGGGACTGGCTTTGTGCACGTGTCCGCAGGCGGTTTTCACACCGCGGCCTTGCTTCGTGATGGGTCCATCGTGAGTTGGGGTGAGGGTGGCAATGGCCAAGTCTCCGACACTCCGAGTGCTTCGGGGTTCATTCAATTGTCGGCGGGCTACCTCGTCTCCCATGCTCTGCGAGCGGATGGTTCGATTGCCTCCTGGGGCGAGGATCAGTTGGGGCACATCACGGACACACCGACGGGACCGGGGTATCTGCAGGTAGCTGGAGGCTTCCATACATCGATGGCATTGCGCGGAGATGGGTCCATCGTGTCCTGGGGAGCAAACGTGTATGACCTGATCACAAACACACCCGGAGGGACCGGGTTCATCCAGGTTGCGCCGGGACAACAACACGCACACGCCTTGCGAGTGGATGGCTCGATCGAATCTTGGGGCGACGATCAGTTTGGGGTCGTCACAAACACGCCCAGCGAATCGGGGTTCGTTCAGCTTGAAGCTGGCGCATGGCATTGCCTCGCCATGCGCGCCGACGGTTCCATCGTGTCTTGGGGCGCGGACTGGGCAGGGCAAGTCAGTGATTCCCCGAGCGAGAGTGGCTTCGTTCAGGTCTCGGGTGGCCATGGGCACTCGATTGCCTTGCGGCCCGACGGGTCTTTTGTGATCTGGGGACACGACAACATGAACCAAGTCTCGGATGCACCAGGAGGGACAGAGATCTCACTCGTCTCGGCGGGCTGGTTTCATTCGCATCTGCTCCGAGGGGGCAGCACCGGGCACGCGCTTTGCTTTGGAGATGGGACGGGTGCCAACTGCCCTTGTTCCGCTCTGGGGAGTCCTGGTGCGGGATGCAGTAACAACGCAGGCACGGGCGCAAAGCTCACAGGATCGGGGACGTCCTCCATGGCCGTTGATCAACTCCGCCTCGACATCACGGGTGCGCCGGCCATGACGTTTGGCTTGATCTTGCGAGGCGCGCACGGCGTGAGTGCTGGCCTTGGATTGGGACTAGGAGACGGTTTGCTGTGCGTTGGAGGGCAAACCGCGCGCTCGCAGGTTCAGCCAACGCTAGCAGGGAACACGAGTTTCACCAACGCGTTGGGTCAAGGCCTCGGTGACTGGAGCAATGGCGTTGGGATGGCCACTCACTACCAATTCTGGTATCGCGACCCCGGAAACCCATGCTCCGGGATGGAGTTCAATTCATCCAATGCCTGGGAGGTCCTCTGGACCCTGTAGACCCTGGCGCGCCCAAGTGAATGGCCCGTAGATCTCGGACCGACCACCAAGCGATCGACGTCCGGAGCCCTTCAGGCCGCGTCGGCTTGATCGTCTGAGCCGGACTCGGTGTCCGAGGACTTGAACTCGCAACGCAAAGGTTCGGTGGCTTTGTTCAAGAGCTCACAGAAGCGTGTCAACTCATCACCTTCACGGACCTTGCAATCCCGCGGCTTCTCTCCCTGGATGACGGATTCGAGGAACGTTTCGAGGCGGTAAAGCGGCCCGGCGACCAGAAAGGTGGCCAGCGTCCCAACCAGCAGCGTGGCAAATACCATGATCGCCATGGCTGTCCAGAATGCGCTCAGCAAAGGGTCCATCACCAGGGGCAGGATCTCGGTCTCACCGACCGAGCGGCCGTCCAACGAACTCAAGACCAGGTAACCCAGCACACTCATCATCGAACCGGACGTCACCAAAAAGACCAGGGTGAGCTTCAGCTGTAGCGCCGGCCTGATGAGGTTCTTCTTGCGTTGATTGCTTCCCATTTTGAATCTGTGGCGCCCTATCGGCCATCTACGGAGCGAGATGCCGGGTTTATCGGCGCGCTGTCTGCGCATTTCTGAGCCGGATTGAAGAAACCTGCTCCTCGAAAGCCCTCGTGCATGGACAGCCAAAAGAGCGGGCCAAGCTTGCGCTTTCAGCCAAACTACAAGCACTGTGAAGAAGTTTGCGGCTGCGGGGCTACCAGGATCACTGCCGAGGCCCTTAGATAGGGGAATGAATCCCAGGATCCCCCTGCTCTCGATCGCACTCGCAAGCTTCGCCAGCCTCGGTTACGGGCAGATTCCGCCCGGGTACTACAACTCGGTCGACACGACCAATGCGGCCACCCTGCGTCAAACGCTGCACCCGGTCATCGACGATCACCAACGCTATCCCTACACCTCCGGCGGAACCGATACCTGGGACATTCTGGAACTCGCGCAGCAAGATCCTTCGGCGCCGAGCCGCATCGTGGATGTCTACGAGAACAGTAGCTACGCCAAGGTGGGCGGCGGCAACCTTCAGTACAACCGGGAGCACACCTGGCCCAAGAGCTACGGCTTCCCAATCGATGGCGGCACCAACTATCCGTACACCGACTGCCACGTGCTCTTTCTTTGCAACAGCTCCTACAACAGCTCTCGTGGAAATCGGCCTTTTGATGTCTGCTCCAGCTGTCTCGAGCGACCCACCGTACTGAACAATGGCGAAGGCGGCGGCAGTGGCGCCTACGTGGGCAATTCCAATTGGACCCTAGGCACGTCTGGACTGGGTCAGTGGGAGACTTGGGTCGGGCGACGGGGCGACGTGGCACGGGCCATGCTCTACATGGACGTGCGCTACGAAGGTGGAACGCACAGCAGCAACGGAGCCAGTGAGCCCAACCTGATCCTGACAGACGACATGATTTTGGTTGGGAGTTCGAACACGGGGAGCAATCTCTCCGTGGCCTACATGGGCAGGCTCTCCGTCCTGTTGCAGTGGCACGCCGAAGACCCCGTGGACGATTTTGAGCGCAATGGCCATGAAGTCATTTATGGATTCCAGGGCAACCGCAATCCGTTCATTGACCACCCCGAGTGGGCCGATTGCCTCTGGGGCGGAGTTTGCCCGCCGCCGATTGGCGACCCGCTCGCCCTTTGTTTCGGGGATGGCAGCGGCACCCCCTGCCCCTGCGGCAACACGGGTAACCCGGGCCATGGCTGTACAAATTCAGTTTCACCCATCGGCAGCGTGCTGTTCTATTCGGGCACGAACAGCATCTCTGCGCAGGACATGGTGTTGCTGGTCGGCGAGTCGGTTCCGAACACGCCCGGTCTGTTCTTCTCCGGCCAGAACTCGGTGAACGGCGGGATGGGAGTCGTGTTCGGCGATGGTCTGCGTTGTGCGGGAGGCCAGATTCGGCGCCTGGAAGTTGTGGTTGCGGGCTTCTTTGGGGAGTCAAACACTTCCGTGACGTTGTCTACGGCGGAAGCTTTGCTCCCCGGAGACACTCGTTATTACCAGTGGTGGTATCGAGACACCGCCCCGCTTCCATGTGGAAATCCTTTCAACACGAGCAACGCGTTGGAAGTGACCTGGCTGCCCTAGGGCCACCAGAGAGAGCCGGAAGGGGTGATCAGCTCCCCCATGTAGCGCTCCGGCAACGGAGAAGTAAGAGCTTGAATGATTCGAAGCGAGCGGCGTTCGTTGTCGCCAAGGATGCGGCTCGCACTCTCGGAAGGTGAGCAGCCCATCACCGACTTCTTCTCCGAAAGTCCCTTTTCATCTATGCATTGGCTCAATCGAGCCCTGCATCGCGCCCCAACTTGATGGCTTGGAATCTCCCCGGTGAGAGTTCAAACCATGTGTGAATCCCGCAGTTCGCAACAAAAAGAGCCAAGGCCCGTTGGATTGGAAGCGTCTTTCCCCTTCCAAGGATACCGAGTTCGTTCCGCCGACCTGGATGTCTCCCCCATCCAAAATGAGTCGGTTGGCGTGCTCGCCTCAATCCGCTGCACCCACCCCCTGTCTCCATTACGATGATACTCGCACCCCTTCTGGTCGCCGCCTTGGCAGCGCCGGCCACTGCTACCGCCACTGCTACCGCCACTGTTACCGCCACTGTTACCGCCACCGCAAGCCAAGAATTACCTTACGCAGAGTTGGCCGATCGCTTTCTCGAGTCCAAGGGCAAAGCCAACGCAGGACCTAGTCAGACCACCCCCTCGGCCATCTTGGA
>JBLIMI010000117.1:0-8295 GCA_047638655.1 Minisyncoccia bacterium
CGATCCGTGACGACCACAGCAGGCGATTTGTGGCGACCAAAGCAGGCGATTCCTGGCGACCAAAGCAGGCGGCTAGCTCAGGAACTCCCAGGTACGCACGAACCCCCAGCGTTCCCCCATCGAAACCAGGGCATCATCCCCGCTCGGGACGCGGGCGGCCAGGGTCTCAAAACCGCGCCGGCGCAGAATCCGTCGCGCCTCCTTGACCAAGGTGCCCGCTAGGGCCCGGTGGCGGACGCTGGAATCCACCGACAGGATCAACAGCATCGGCTGTTTCTGCCCTCCGAGGGGGTCCACGTGGGGACCCACGAGACAGACTCCCAGGTTGGCCAAGCCATGCTCCGACTCGGCCACGAGCAACAAACTCTCCGGGCTGCCGAGATTGGCGCGCAGGTGATGCTCCAGGAACCCTTCTTGCGGCGGGTCCTGATCGAGGTCGGCGAGCGCCCTCTGGCCGTGCTCTATGAAGGATTCGAGATGGGGCTTCGCCTCATCGAAAGTGGCAATGGTTCGCAGGTCGATTTCCATGGGTTGAGTAGGTAGGGTTTGCCCTCGAAATGCAAGCCGCACCGTATCTTGCGTTTTGCCCCCGCGTCGCGGACCATTCTCCTGTAGATTGCCGCGTCCGAAATCGGCCCCGAGAGCACTCGGCGCCCATTTCCCTCCCCGTTTCCCATGCTCCCTGAACGCCCAGACCGAATCCTGGGCGAGGTGGATTCCAGTGCAAGTCAGCGTCGATAAAACCGGTCCCTGCGAGGCCAAGGTGACCTTCTCCGTTCCCCGTTCCGATTTCGATCGGGAGTACCAGGCAGCCCTCAAAGCCTCAGGCAAGAAGCTGTCCATGAAAGGATTCCGGCCTGGAAAGGTTCCGGTCAAGATCCTGGAGAAGGAGTTCGGCACCCAGGTGCGCGTCCAAGCCATCGAGTTCTTCATGGGCAAGGCCTACGACCAGGCGGTTAAGGACAACGAACTGCAGCCCATCGGACACGAGCGCGTGGACATCGAGAACATCGAGTTGGAAGAAGGTGCGGACCTTGGCCACTGCTTCACGATCAGCCTCAAACCGCTGATTGAGCTCGCCAACTACAAGGGTCTCGAGGTCGTCGACGAATTGCCGCCGGTGCTCGACCAGGAAATCGATGACGCGGAAGCGGACCTGCGCATGCAGCACTCGACGCCCACCGCCCTTGAGGATGGAGCAGGACTACCCGAAGACGGCCAGGCCATGTGCAACCTTGAGTGGACCGTGGACGGCGAATCTTTGCTCGCCCGCGAAGGCTTGCGTCTCGCTCCCCTGGCGGCCCTGCCGGGTGTTGAAGCCGAGAACTACAAGGCCGGCTTGACCGGAGCCAAGAACGGCGACGCAGTCGAGATGGATCTGACCGTCCCCGACGACTTCGAGAACGAGGAAGCGCGGGGCAAGACCGGCACCTGCACCGTCACCGTGCTCGAGGGTTTCGAGATGCAGCCCCCTGCCGACGAGGAAATCTGGAAACTGCTCGAGGTCGAGTCGCGGGACGAGTTCCAAAAGATCGCCCGCGAACGCATCGGTGATGCCAAGCAGCAACAGGAAAACCAACGCCAAGAGTCGATCCTGCTAGAAAAGGTGATCGAATCCCACGAGTTCGATCTGCCCAGCATGATGGTCGCGAATCAGCTCGAGAGTCGCAAAGGCCAGATGCGCCAACAGCTCACCCAAAACGGGGTTCCCGAAGAAGAGCACGAGGCCAAGCTGGAAGAAAACTCTGACCAACTGGCCGCGGACACCGAAAAAGCGGTGCGCGCGCTGTTCCTGGTGAACGCCATCGCAGAAAAAGAGGAACTGAAGGTGGAAGAAGCCGATATGGCGGCCGAAATGCAAAGTATCGCCGCGCGCCACCAAGCCAAGGTGGAAGAGGTTGTCGAGCACTACCGGAAGAACAATCTTTTTCAGCAAGTTCAGATCGAACTTTTGGAGCGCAAGGTGCGTGTATTCCTGCGTGAGAACGCGAAAATCACTGAACCCTAGACCGGATCGACCCGAAGAACAGTGTTGCGGGGCCTTGATTCGGCCCGGCCTGTTCTTCAAACCATGCGGACCCTCGGGCCCGAGCCTGCTGGGCCATGACGCCCTCTCCTTTCCGTCTCCTTCCTAGACCTGATCCGTACGCTGAACATGAGTTACGTCCCCTACGTCATCGAGAAGACCGGTCGCGGTGAACGCACCTACGACATTTACTCCCGTCTTCTGGAGGACCGCATCATTTTCATGGGCACCGAGGTCAACGACCAGGTGGCCAACTCGGTGATGGCCCAATTGCTGTTCCTGGACAAGTCCGGGCACACCCAGGACATCAAAATGTACATCAACTCCCCCGGTGGTTCGGTCACCGCGGGTTTGGCGATCTACGACACGATGCAACTGGTCGAGCCTGACATCTCGACCTACTGCCTGGGTCAGTGCGCCTCTATGGGAGCCCTGTTGCTCTCGGCTGGTGCCAAGGGCAAGCGCTTCGCCCTGCCCAACTCACGGGTCATGATCCACCAACCCTCCGGCGGTGCCGGCGGAACGGCCATGGACATGGAGATCCAGATCGCCGAGACCCTCAAGCTCAAGAGGCAACTCGAGGGCATCCTTGGACATCACTGCGGCAAGACCGCGGAAGAAGTCTCCAAGGCCACCGAGCGGGACAACTTCCTGTCCCCGGAAGAAGCCAAAGAATTCGGCCTGATCGACCACATCGTCGCCCGTACCGACTGAGATTGCTATGCCCCTTTGGGGGCCTGGGTTCTTGGGGTGCCCCGCGCAGGCAACCCACGCCCTGGCCCTCTGAAGGGCCCTTGACCGGGGCTGAGACCGCTCTCCCCCGCCCTCGCTCACCAAACGATACAATTACAGCATGAGTTCATCAGGTCGCGGTCGTCACGTCGAGCGCTGCACATTCTGCGAGAAGCGGCGTCATCACGTCTCCTCTCTAATTGCAGGCCCTCCCGGGGTCTACATCTGCAATGAGTGCATCGAGATCTGCAATTCCATCCTGCAGGAAGAGCAACGCCGGGCACCCGGTGCCACGGGTGATGCGCCCTCCACGACGACCGCCTCGGTCATCTCGGGAGACGCCGCCAAGGCCTCCGATTCGGACACGCTTCCGACGCCCATTGAACTCGCTCGGAAACTAGACGAATACGTGATCGGCCAGCGACGGGCCAAGAAAGTGCTCTCCGTGGCGGTTTACAACCACTACAACCGCCTGCGGCAGCAAGGTGCAGAGAGCGGTCTGCCCGATGGCGTGGAAATCGAAAAGTCCAACGTGTTGCTGGTGGGCCCGACGGGCTCCGGCAAGACCCTGCTGGCGCGCACACTCGCTCGCTTGCTCGAAGTGCCCTTCGCCATGGCGGACGCCACCACCTTGACCGAAGCCGGTTATGTGGGCGAGGACGTTGAGAACATCCTGCTCAAACTGCTGCAATCCGCTGACTTCGATGTGGAGCGTGCCCAGCACGGCATCATCTACATCGACGAGATCGACAAGATTGGCCGCACCACCTCCAACGTCTCCATCACACGCGATGTGTCCGGTGAAGGCGTGCAGCAAGCCCTGCTCAAGATCCTCGAGGGCACCGTGGCCAACGTGCCGCCCCAGGGTGGACGCAAGCATCCCGAGCAGTCCTACATTCAACTCGATACCTCGAACATCCTGTTCCTGTGTGGCGGAACCTTCAGTGGCATCGAGGAAATCATCGCCAAGCGCATCGGCCGCGAGTCGATCGGCTTTGACCGCAAGGTCGCCGCGGAAGAGAAAGCGCGCTCCGTGCGCGGCTTGATCGCCACCGAACTCGAGGGCAAGGCCGAATTGCCTTCCCTCGACGATGCGGATGCCCGTGACGAGTACGTTCGCTACTTGATCCCGAAAGACTTGGTGCAGTTCGGCTTGATCCCCGAGTTCATCGGTCGCTTGCCGGTCATCACCAGCCTGCAGACCTTAGACGAGAACGCCCTAGTGCGCGTGCTGTCCGAGCCCAAGAACGCTCTCACGCGACAGTTCAGCGCCATCTTCCAGCTCCAGGGGCGTGAACTCAGCTTCACCCCCGAGGGCATGCAGGCCATCGCCCGTACCGCAATCGAGCGCGAGACCGGTGTGCGCGCCCTGCGCTCCATCATCGAGGACCTGCTGCTGGACCTGATGTACGAGCTGCCCAATCGCGACGACGATGTCAGCTTCGTGATCGACGCAGATGTGGTCGACGGCAAGCGCGTGCTGGCCCAGGGCCTCTGCACCGACATGCTCGATATCGCCGCCGAGGACGAGGACCCCCCCCAAGAACGGGAAAGCGCCTAGCTCAGCGATCCCCGGGCGATTTTTGCCCGGGCTCGGTATCGCCGCAGTATCGGCCCCGGTACCCTAAGCGGCATGCCTTCCGCTTCTCCCCTGCGCATTCACTACCACCGCGACTTCGACGGGATGGTCTCGGCCGCGATCCTGGCGGCCATCCTGATCGATCTCAAAGGAGAGCGCATCGAGTGGAGTAGCGTCAACTACGACCAGCGGCGCAACTGGGACACCTTCGGCTCGGGCTCGCGCTTCGCCATCGTGGATTTCCATTTCCATCCGCGCGCCGAGTACTGGTTCGATCATCACCCGACGACGTTCCTGACTCCCGAACTGCGCGAACAGTACAAGCCATCAGAGCGTTGGCACTGGGACGAGTCTTCCCCCTCGTGCCCGCCCATCATCCTCGACAACGCTGCCAAGTTCTGGAATTACAAGGCCAGCGAGCGTTTCAAGGACATGGCCCATTGGTCGAACATCGTTGACGCGGCACGCTTCGACAGCGTCGAGCAAGCGATCTTCGGCGAGGAGCCTGCCCTGCGCATCACTCGCGCCTTGACCGTCGCTCCCAGCTCGGAGTGGCTAGACGGGTTGGTGGAGATGATGACCACCACCACTCTCGAAGCGATCGCCAACACCCACTCGGTGGAGCAGGCCCATCAGCGCGCCAGCAACAACCGCGACAAAGCGCTTGAACAATTCCCCTCGACCGTGCTTTGGAAGCGGGACAAGGTGCTCTTCTTCGACGCCTCCTCGAGCCGCGTGCGGCGCGAGCGCTTCGCGCCTTTCTACCACCACTCCGACCTCGAGTACGCCGTGGGGGTGATCCCCACGCGCTCGGGTTTCCATGTCACCTGCGGCGAGAACCCCTGGAACAAGCCCAAGCACGGTTTGCACGTAGGCGAGTTGATGGAGAGCTACGGCGGCGGCGGCCACCGCGCGGTCGGAGGTGTCAACCCCGACAGCCTCGACGACACGCGTCGCATCGCAGAAGAGGTCGCCAACACCCTGCACGAAGCGGTTTCCGAGGGATCGTGAGCGAGACCACCCCGCGCGTTTCCCTGAGCGAACTCTTTTTCGACCAGGAGCAGCTGCTGGAGCGCGTGGAGAGCTTTGGCGGTCGTCCCTTCCACGCCAAGATCCTGCGCGAGCAGGTGCTGGGTGCCGGAGTGCTCGACTACGAGGCCATGACCGCCCTGCCGAGTGGCTTGCGCACGGCCATGGCGGAAGCGCACCCGATCTTCAGCGGGCGCCAGGTGGACTGTCACGTGGCGGAGGACGGGACCACCAAGGTGCTGATCGGCTTTCCGGCTAAGGACGCAGACGCTGAAGCCGCCAAGCTGGACATGGTCGAGGTCGTGCACATCCCCTCGCACCGCAAGGCGCCCGGCGCTGGCGCGACCCTCTGCGTTTCCACGCAAGTCGGTTGCCCCGTGGCCTGCCCGTTTTGCGCCTCGGGCAAGCTGGGTCTACGCCGCAACCTGGAAGCCCACGAAATTCTGGAGCAGTACCTCGCCGGCCGTGACATCGGCAAGTTGTCGCGCAGCGTGGTGATGGGTATTGGCGAGCCCCTGCTCAACTTCAAGAACACGGCCAGCGCCCTGCGCGTGGTTCACGACGAGATCGGACTGGGCGCGCGCAAGACCACCCTTTCCAGCGTGGGATTCCCCGACCGCCTGCGGGCGGCCGCCTTGGAGAAGCCCCCCTTCCAGCTCGCGATTTCCTTGCACACGCCCTTCGATTCCCAGCGCGATGAATTGGTGCCCGCCATGAAAGGTGTGCCGATCGAGGACGTGCTGGAAGCGGGCGACAACTGGTTCGAAGTCACCGGCCGCGAGGTCACGTACGAGTACGTGCTATTGGGCGGCTTGAACGACACCGAGACCCACGCGCACAGCCTAGGTCAGCGGCTTGCTGGCCGCCGCTGCATGGTCAACTTGATCCCCTACAACCCGGTGCCCGGCAGTGAGTTCAAGCGCCCCAGCAGCGAGGCCGTTGAGGAGTTCCGCGGACAGCTGGACGAGATGGGACTGGTGGTGACTGTGCGCTGGTCGCGCGGATTGGATCAGGACGCGGCTTGTGGGCAGTTGCGCTTGCGCACGGTGCAGGACCAGGTCTAGCAACGGCGCTTTCCCAGGACCGCCCGCCGCAGTCCGGCTCTCCCACGACCACTCGACACCGTCGGGCAATCCTGGGAAAGACGTACGCTGCTAGGCCTGCGTGCGGGCCGCCGGCAGGCAGTCCGCGATGCGCGTCAACGCCAACTCGATCTCAGCAGCGCTGATCACCAAGGGCAAACGGAAGCGAACAGCCTTCTCCCCCGAGGAGAGCGCCATCACTTTGTTCTCGAACAGTTCGGCCAGCATCTTATCCCGCGCAACAGCGGATTCCAAAGTGAACGCCACCAGCGACCCGATCCCTCGCACGTTGCTGATCTGTCCACGGTCCTTGGCGATGTGGCGCAGACCGGTCACGAACTCAGCCCCTCGAACGCTAGCATTCTCGGCCAACTTCTCCTCGGCGATGATGTCGATGAAACGGCGACAGCGAACCATGTCCACCAGGTTGCCGCCCCAGGTCGAGTTGATGCGGCTCGACTTGTGGAACGTGTTGTCCTCGACGTCGTCGATGCGGGTGTTGGCGTAGATGCCACAAACCTGAGTCTTCTTGCCAAAGCAAACCACATCGGGCTCCACGCCATGGTGCTGCCACAGCCAGGCCTTGCCCGAGCCATAGAAACCTGTCTGCACTTCGTCAAAGATCAGGAGAGCCTCACGCTCGTCGGCGATCTTGCGCAAAGCCGTTAGGAATTCAGTGCGGAAGTGGTTGTCCCCGCCCTCGCCCTGCAAGGGCTCGATGATCATGCAAGCGATGCGCCCCGAGTATTGTTGGAAGGCAGCGTCGATTTCCGCCAGCGACTTCTTCTCGAGGGCCTCGACGTCATTGCACACCTGGCCTTCGTTGTCGAACTCAAGCGCAGGCGTCGAAATCCGGGGCCAGTCGAACTTCGGGAACAGGGCGACCTTGTTGGGATCGGTGTTCGTCAAACTCATGGTGTAGCCAGAGCGACCGTGGAAGGCGCCCTTGAAGTGCAGGGCCACCAGGTCCTTGCCGTCGTTCACCTTGTCCACGCCGACCTTGCGGGCCTTCCAGTCGAAGGCCACTTTGAGGGCATTCTCCACCGCCAAGGATCCGCCAGAAACCCAAAAGTGGTAGGGGTAGTTGTCCGGCGTCACGCGCGTCGAGAAGGCCTCGACAAAGTCCGCCATCTGTCGCGTGTACAAGTCGGAGTTCGCGACCTTGGTCTTGGCCGCGGTCATCAACTCGCTCAAGAAAGCGGGATCGCTCATCATGGGGTGGTCGTAACCCACGGGCCAGGAAGCGAAGTGCGTGAAGAGGTCCAAGTAGTCCTCCCCCGTGCGCGAGTCGTGCATGTACACACCCTTCGATTTCTCGAGATCCAGCACGATGGGATAGCCATCGGCGAGTTGGGCGCGCTCGAGGGTGGAGTGGACATTTTTGGGATCGATCATGAAAGGCTCGCGAAGAGTGAACGGTATCGGTAACGGCTAATAGGAAGTGGCGGGCAGTCGCCCGGGCTCGTCGGCTCGGTCCCGGGCAGCGAGGGCCTCGGCATCGGATGTCACACGCAAGATGGAGAGCAACGGCGCCGGCCTCGTTGCTCGGACAAGGCCCATTGTCGGCTCCGCATTGGTGAAGACCGAAGGAGCAAGACTACCTTTTCGTTTGCTGTCCCGGAACCCCATGCCAGCGCCATCAGGGCCCCGAAGCAAGGTAGCGCCCTCATCGAGGCCTAAACGTAGATGTTTCTCAAGATGGAGTGCCAATCCCGCTGAAAAACGGACGCAACCGGCATCTCCCTGCGCGCAGTCCAACTCCCATAACAGGGCCTCGGTGAATTTGGACAGCACTCTTTCGTGGCAAAAGACCCGCGCCACTTGACCGTTCCGCTGGCCGGAGAGCG
>JBLIMI010000118.1:0-8293 GCA_047638655.1 Minisyncoccia bacterium
CCCGGTGGGGATCCCCTCGTGGCGCTCCCCAAGCACCGTCGTCGGGTAGACCTGACTTCCTGGACGACCGGGGGAAACAGCGGATGGCTGCTTGGGACTTGAACTCATCGAACCGTCTCCAGGTGCTGACTGACCGCCGGCTGCACGTGTTCCACGAAAGCGGACATGTTGCGCATGACCCGCGCCGAGTCGTGATTGAAGAAGTCAAACCACAGCATCAAGCGATCATCAGGATGAAAGCGCTGCACGATTTGCTGGGCAATCTCCTCGGCATTACCCACTAGAGCATTGTCTGCCGCCCGTTCCACTTTGGATGGATCGAGCGTTCCTTCGAGAGCTTTCCAATACTCCCCGAGAGCGATCCCGGCTTCGTCCTTTGCGGCCTTTGAGCGGTCTGCGGGGGAGAGCCCCTCTTCATGGTTCAGGAACACGAAGACGGTGCGAGGCATCATCGAACGCTGCCAGGGCCCACCGTCCGCGTGGTACGTGTTCGCCAAGCGGCGATGGGTTTCGTCGATTTTATCTGCTGCTGTGATTGACAGGTTGAACACCTGGACGGGAGCAAAGCGGTTGGCGTGATCTTGCAATGCCGGGTCGTGCGAGCCGATCACAAGTTGGAGCAAATCGCGCCGAAACTCCTGGGGGACGAGCTTGATCTGCTCGAATACCCAGCGTTTTTGCAGTTCGACTTCCTCCGGAGACTCAACGAGTCCGTCGCGTTGCATTGCGGCCGATTGCACTCGCCCCCAATCTTCGTCGCTACGAAAATTAGCCCGAGTCATGAAAAGTGCTGGCACATCTTCGCTGCAAAGCACCTCACCACCCAGAAGGCGCAAGAGGATCTCCGTGGACTCCTTCAGCACCATTCCTTTGATGGTCGGCCAAGCCGCTTCTTCGACAGCGTCACGGGGCACGACACCGCTGGCGCGGTTCATGAACTCGAAGCGCCCGGAAGCGAAGCCGTAATGCAATCGGCGCTTCTCAGCGGGCCGAGTCCCGTGCAGGGTCAAGAAGGTCGCTAGGCGCTCGGCCTGGGCCACTGGCCCCCCCATGCACACGATGTTACTGATCGCGGAACCAACTTCGATCTGTTGTGTCCGGGCAAAGACATGGCTCGCCAACTGAAAGATGTCGGTGTTCAGACCGACTTCGCCGTTCCAGTGCGGAATGACCGGCTGTTTGTTTTGCTTCTGAACCTCCGAGGAGAGATGAGACTCGGCAATCCAGGCTGTCCCAAAGCCCAACTTGTCCGCGAGTTCGACCTGTTCGAAGAAGTGGCGGAACATCTGCGCCTCGCTAGGCAGCACTTCCCCCACGGGCGTATGGCAGATGCTGAAGAAGATGTCGTACTGCACGGTTCTTGAGCTGCTAGATCGAACGCAGACGACCGCCATCGACGGGGATCGAATGCCCTCGAATGTAAGCACCAGCCGGAGATGCAAGGAACGCGATGGCTTCAGCGGTTTCTTCGGGCTGCGCTAGGCGACCTTCCGGAATCTGTGCGATCCAACCTTGGCGAACCTCCTCGGGAGACTTGCCGAGTCGTGTTGCGGTGGCCTCGCCCAAGGAGCCCAGACGTTCCGTGTCCGTGAAGCCGGGCAACACGTTGTTGATGGTCACACCAGGGGGCAGTTCGCTCGAGAGGGTCTTGGCCCAGGAAGCCACAGCCGCCCGCGTCAAGTTGCTGACGCCCAGGTTCGGGATCGGTTCTCGAACGGAGGTCGAGAGCACATTGATGATACGACCGTAGCCCTCGCTCTTCATGCCCGGCAAGAGCGCCTGAACAAGCGTGTGCGAAGCGAACAGATGACGTCCGAGCGCGGTCTCCATGGCACCCACTTCGGCCGCCAACAGCGGGCCGCCGGGAGGGCCCCCGGTGTTGTTGATCAGGATGTTCACCGCAGGAGCATCTGAACTCAACTTCTCCAGCCCCTCGATCAACGTGCTGCGGTCCTCTAGGTCCATGATCAGCGCACGCGCCTTACCGCCATCGGCTTCGATCTCTGCCTTTAAGGTTTGCAGAGCGTCGACCGAGCGCGCAAGCAAAGTGACCTCGGCTCCACGGGCGGCAAGTAGCTTGGCGGTGGCCCGTCCAATGCCTTTGCTGGCTCCACAAACAAGGGCGTGCTTGCCCTCCAGGATCAGGTTTTCACAACCGTTCTTCATGCGTTGAATCCGTAGTACTCAGGGGAGGAGATGGCCGGCAATGCCTGGCGCGGCAAGAGAATCGTGCGAACCGTCCAGAGATCAGTGAATATGCGATACTTCAATGTGGTCTCCAGATAGTCCACGCCGGACGAACCGCCAGTGCCCATGCGTCGGCCGATCACGCGCTCGACCATACGAACGTGACGAGTTCGAAACAGCACCAACTGTTCTTCGAGGTCCACGATCACATCGAGCAAAGTCCGCGGCCAAGCGAGCAAGGGTAGCTCGCGATAGGACTCGATGAACAAGATCGCGCAGCGACTGCGACTGCGTGCCGCTTGTTGATCACCTGGCTCGTCGGCTGCGCGCAAGAAGTCTTCCGTTTCTTGCAAAGTGTGCGACAGCCGCGTGCGAGCCTCAGTCTCCGACAAGGTCCCCTGGCTGCCGTAGATTTTGGCCTGGTTTTCGAGGTGTTTACCCTGGGCATGCACGTAATCGGTGATGAAGCGTTCGACCACGGTTCCGTCGTCCGTATCGGACGGTTGCGAGCCCTGGATCGGCGTGCGAAACACCCAATTCCGAAGGGCCTGCGCCAGGTTTTCTTCCTGCAGAACCGCGGCGACCCGGTCCTTGGCCATCTCTCCGCTAGGAGACTCATCTGCCAATTTCTGAATCACTTTCACCGGGTCTCCGAAGCCCGAAGCTTCGCGTTGTACGGGATCGAGACCGAGCACAATTTCTATCTCGCGTAGCTGGAAGGACTGAAAGCCACTGGCCGGTACCAGCTTGTCCCGGAAGGCCAGGAAATCCTGGGGCGTCAATGTCTCCATGACCGCCCACTGGCTCATGCTGTGTTCAAAAATCTTGCCAACGCGTTGCAAATGGCGCACCACCAGCGGGATTTGCTCCTCGGGTACATCGCTGGCAGATAAAGCATCGCGAGCGAGGCGAATCTCGCGCAACACCAACTTGAACCACAGCTCAAATATCTGATGGACAATGATGAAGTGCAGCTCGTCGGCGGAGGGCTCTTCACCATCGGGAAGCCCATCCTGCAGAGAGAGCAGTTGCTCAATGTCCAGGTAGTCCCAATAAGTCGGCTTGGTAGTCACGGTACGGATTCAGCTGAGGGTCAGTGGAGGTGCGGCCACCCTACCGCCACTCAGTCGTTGTAGCAGAGGCTCTTCCAGGTCTTCTGGAAGAGCTTTCCGCCCTCGACCGGCTCAAACACGTTACAGCCCTTCATTTCACCGCCGTAGACGTGAATCGTGACCGCTGTCTTGCTCGTCTTGTTCTCGATCACGTGGTAGTCGTGGGGCGGGATCAAAGCCCCGGCCTCGCCGATGATTGCAGTGCTCGTCCCACAGAATTCCACTTCCACGCGGTCGGGATCCGAGGTCGGGCAAATCTCGTAGGTGGTGACCAAAATTTCACCCTGATAGACCCCCTCCACGCACCACTTGTCATCGTGATCATGAATGGGCGTTCCTTGATCTTGCCCCCAAATCATGGCAACGACACTGTAACGGCCATTGGGGTCGGTATGCAGGTGACGGCGGCCATAGGCGCTGCCGCAGGGGACGAGGGCTTCTTCATCCAGCTTCAGCGTCCCGCTCGCGATGACCTGCATCAGGGCCGCCTTCACGCCCGACGTGATCGTTTCGAGGCAATCCGACTTCGTCGCCTCATCGAGCAGATCCACCAATTGTCCTGTGCTACATCCTGTTCTGACCATGGAAGCCATCCTAACCGGGCCCGGAGGGAGGGCAAGCCCTGCTACCAAGAGTCCGCTTGCTCAATCGCCCGGATCCGCTTCCAATGCACTGATGGAACCCCTGGACAAGCTGCAGCCCAACGAAGCCCGCATTCTCGGCGTCCTCATCGAGAAGGAGCTCACGACCCCTGACCACTACCCCCTCTCCCTGAATGCGGCCACGGCAGGTTGCAATCAGAAGTCGAACCGCAATCCGGTCATGGACCTCTCGGAAACGGAGGTCCAGTTACAGCTCGACAAGTTAGTGGTGGCGGGCTACGTGGGCCGGGTCCATCCGGCCACCAGCCGCGTGGAGCGCTTCCGCCACAACATGCGCGAGCACCTGACCCTCGACAATCCGAAAGCCGCGATCATGGCCGAGTTGATGATGCGTGGCCCCCAAGCCCGGGGCGAGCTACGCACGCGGGTCAGCCGTATGAGCAAAATCGATTCCCAGGAGGAGCTGTCCACCCATGTGGACGTCTTGATCCAACGCGGGCTGGCCAAGCGCGTGCCGCCAGCCCCGGGTTCCCGCTCGGAACGCGTGATGCAATGCCTAGCACCCGACGCTCACGAACTGGAAACGGCGGGCGGCGGTGCCCCCAGCGGAGGAGCCCCAAGGGTGGCCAGCGCGCCCGGTAAAGTGGAGGAGCTAGAGACGCGGGTGGCGCGCTTGGAACGTCAACTCGCCGACTTGGCGGGCAAGTTGGGGGAGCCGCTTATGAGCGAGGGCGAGGGCCCCGCCTGAGCGGATTCAGGCCCGCGGCTACGAACTCGAATCCGTGCAGCCAGAGCCCGAGTCCGTACCGAAATTCATCACCTCAAGTAACTCAGCGGCCACGGACACAGCGATTGCACGCGGTTCCTTCGAGGTCTTGCTGGTCCCAATCGGGCAGCGCACTCTCGCAATTTGCTCGCGAGTGAAGCCATGTTCCGTGAGCCTGCGTTGGAATCGTTCCCATTTGCGGCTGGAACCGATCAAGCCCACGTAGGCGAAGGTCCCGCGTTTCAGCGCGCGCTCCAAGATACGTAGGTCCAACCCATGATCGTGGGTCATGATCAACACCAAAGCATCGGGAGATATCTCGTCAATCTCCTCCTGGGGCTCGTCCACGCACAGAAGGGACCAATCGCGCTTCGTGGGCACCACGGGCCGTATCGCCGCTTGTTCGCGGTTGTCGATGAGTTGCAGATCGCAAGCGAGATATTCCACCAGGCCAGCCAAGGCCTGCGCGACATGGCCCGCTCCAAAGACCACAACGCTGCGGGTCAGCCAGGGATAGGTCTCGTAGAAGAGGGTCACTTTTCCCCCGCAGCACTGCCCCGTCGCCTCAGCGAGGGGGTAGTCGCAACTCTCCGAGAGGTGTCCGGGTTTCGCGAGCAGGCTGTTCGCATGCTCGATCGCCAGGTGCTCGAGATTGCCGCCACCGATGGTGCCCCACACGAGTTCACCATTCGCCACAATCAACCTGGCGCCTGCTTCTCGAGGCGCTGATCCCGTCACTCCCGTCACAACGACAACTGCGCAAGGCTCGCGTCTATCTTGCAAGCTCGCGAGCGCTTCGAACCAGGTGCGGGCGGAGTCCATCGTTGCGCAGTACGGAGCTTCTAAGTACGGGCCGACCGGCCACCGGGCCCGGGCTCATGGCCGGATCCTGGCGTCCGCTGGATGGTGGGCGATACTGGACTCGAACCAGTGACCTCCACGCTGTGAACATGGCACTCTACCAATTGAGTTAATCGCCCAGCGGGGCGGAGACTCTAGTGGCAGCCACTCTTCCTGGCAAGCCCTCGGCCTCGATTCTCCATGAAGCGGCCCTGGGGGGGCCCATTCACTCCTTGGGAGGGCCTTTCGAGTCTTGCAGTAGGTCCTTTAGACGGGCTTCAGCCCGGCGCAGAAGCATCCGCACGGCATCCTCGCTGCGGCCTTCCATCTGCTCGCCCGCCTGGCGCAGGGACAGGCCCTGGAAGAAAACGAGAGTGATCGCCTGGCGATGATCCTCCGATAGCTCCGACAGAGCTTTGCGCAGCTGGTCGAAGTCCTCCACTTGCTGCACCTGCATGGTCACCGTCAGGTCGTCCGCCGATGGCTCGAATATCCGCATATCGCCGCCTTCCCCAGCGGGCGCCTCCATGGAACGCTCCTTGGATTGGTCGCGCTTGCCTGCGGAGTAAAACTCCGCCCGGTCGCGGATCTTGTTCGACAGGATTTGAATCAGCCAACGCAGCAAACTGCCTTCGCCGCGATAGGTGTAGCTATGGAAATCGCGGTGCGCCTCACGGAACGTGGTCTGTGCCAGGTCCGCAGGATCTTCCTTAGTGCGCAGCTTGGCCCCCAGCCGGCGACGGGCCATGTCCAGCATGGTCTCGTAGTACTGCTCGAAGAGTGCGTTTAGAGCCTCGACGTCCCCGGATTGAGCACGATCGACAAGCTTCTGTGTTTCATCGGTGATGGGCTCGGGAAACTCATCGGGCTTTTCGGGGGTGGAGTCAGTCATGGCTGCCGGCGAGCCGTAGCCCGGGCCGAGTCCGCCTAGAGTACGAAAGGAGAGTTCCGATCCAGGCACTTACTCCGGGTTTAGGCGCCCCAAGAACTCGTCTTCCAACAACACGGTCACGCCTAAGGCCTCCGCTTTCTTGGCCTTGCTTCCGGGCTTGCCGCCCACGATCAAGAAATCAGTCTTAGCGCTGACCGAGGAGGCGACCTTGGCCCCCTGGCCTTCCACGCTGTGCTTGGCCTCAGCCCGGGTCATTTTCTCCAGGGTCCCGGTGAAAACCACGACCTTGCCGGCGAAGGCTCCACCGGTCGGTTCCATGCCGCCGTAGACCGGCTGCACGCCGCCCTCGAGCAAGCGCGAGACCAAGGCCTGATTTTCCGCACCCGCGAACCACTCACGGATCTCGCTAGCGACCTCTTCCCCGATGCCGTCGATCTCGATCAGGGCCTGCTCCTCCGCTCCCTGCAACTCGTCGAGACTCTCGAATCGCTGGGAGAGCAAGCGGGCGGTGGCACCACCCACTTCTGGAATGCATAGGGCCACGAGCATGCGATCGAAAGGCACCGGGCGCCGCTCCTCAATCTCAGCGAAGAGATTGTCCACGCTCTTCTCGCCCCAGCGATCGAGCTCGAGCAAGGCAGCGCGTCGCTCCGGATCGCGGTCCAGGAAGAAAATGTCCGCAGGCGTCGATAGCAGCCCGGCATCGAACAATTGGGCAATTTGCTTTTCGCCGATGCGGTCGATTTCAAACGCTCGGCGTCCCGCCAGTTGCGCCGTCCGACCGATTAGCTGGGGTTTACATTCGTGCAAATTGGGGCAACGCCAGTACTTGCCCTCCTCGACCGTATCGCTACCGCAGGCCGGACAATGAGTCGGCGCGTGGAACTCTTCGCCGTACTCGACGAACATGCCGGATAGGGGAGCTCCGTCGTCGCCCTTGAGTTCAGCGGGGATCTGGTCGGCCCAGTCTATTGGAGATGTCTTGCTCCCGGCCTTGGCCAGTCCGCTGATTTGAGGGATCACGTCCCCGGCGCGCTTGACGAAGACCTGGTCCCCGATATGCAGCCCGAGGCTCTGCACATGATCCGCGTTGTGCAGGGTCGTGTGGCGCACCACAACGCCGCCCACCTCCACCGCATCTAGGTGAGCACGGGGCGTCAAACGTCCGTTGGTGCCCACGGAAATCTCGATGGCGCGCAGCAAGGTCGTGGCTTCCCGCGCGGGAAACTTGTGCGCGTATTGCCAGCGGTGGGCACGGGCAGTCTTTCCGAGGCGCGCGCGCAGGCCCAGATCATTGAGTTTGGCCACGACCCCATCAGCTTCAAAAGGAAGGTCTTCGCGCATCGCTTCCAGGTCCTTGTGGTACTCGAGGCAGGCATCCAGACCAAAGACCCGGCGACCGTGACCCGAGAACGGAATGCCCCATTGCTGAAGCGCCGCATTCAGGTCCGACTGCGTCTCAAAACCAGGCCCACTACAGCGCGGAGCCGCGTAGGCGTGAAACTCGAGGGGATAGCGCGCCACTTCGGCGGGGTCGTTGCGGCGCATGGCTCCCGAAGTGGTGTTGCGAGGATTGGCGAACGTCTCCAGCCCCGCATCGGCGCGCTCACGATTGAATGCCTCGAAGCGGGCTAGAGCGATCAACACCTCGCCACGCACTTCAAGTAACTCGGGCACAGCACGTTCGCTGCCGTCGAGCTCCAGAGGAATGTTGCGCACCGTTCGAATGTTTTGGGTGATGTCCTCTCCGACTCGCCCGTCCCCGCGTGTCAGGCATTGCACCAGCACTCCTTTTTCGTAGATCAAGGCGGCGCTCACGCCGTCGAACTTGGGCTCCACCAGCCACTCGAGTTCGGCGCCACTCTCCTGGCCCAAGAAGCGTAAAACCTTCTCT
>JBLIMI010000119.1:0-8250 GCA_047638655.1 Minisyncoccia bacterium
GCCAGATTCAGCCAGGCAATTTCCTCCGGTCACGACATCAACGGCGATGGGGTCCCGGACCTGGTGGTGGGTGCTTTCCAGGATCCCTACCCTCAGGGTTGGCCGCCGTTCCCCGACAACATTGTGAGGGGAGCTGCACTTGTCTTCTCTGGGGCAACGGGTTCTCTGCTTTGGAAGGTGCAGGGGGAACACGGTGGCCAACGCCTTGGTTCCGTCGTTGAGACCATCGAGGATTTCAATGGGGACGGGTTTGCGGACTGGGCCGCGCTCTCTCCAAGCTACGACGTTATCCCAGGAGTAAGTTCCCACCACGATGGCCGCCTCACCATCTACGCCGGCGCCCCCGGCGACGCCATCCCTTTCTGCACCGGCAGCGTGAACTCCACCGGAGAAAGCGCTCGACTCTGGAACAGCGGTCCCATCAGCGTGGGCCAAAACCGTTTCGAGCTAGCGCTTTCGAAACTACCCCCCAGCCACCTTGCACTCTTCATCCACGGCCAACTCACGCCACCCAATCCCTTCGGCGCTGGCGAACTCTGCATCGCTACACCACTCTCGGTCTTGGCCATGGCCGTCTCCCCGGCCAATGGCACTTTCATCCGCGTCCCCCTCGACCTCAGCGCCCCGCCCTTCACCCTAGGCGGCAACGTCGTACAACCCGGCGACCGCTGGTCCTTCCAAGCGCTCTACCGCGACCAAAGCTCACGCCACACATCAAATGCGTTGGAGGTGACCTTCGTCCCGTGATCCAACAGGAACATTGGATGAATTTGGACTCAATGCACTCGCCTGCTAAAGTGGTTGGTGGCCCCCGACCGCAATGAAAATGCTCATTCGACACACCCTGCAATTTCTAGGCGCAGCCTTCCTCGCGAGTTGCTCAAGCCCCAAGTCCCTTGGCCTCGACGCCCAGGCCTATCCCGCGGGCATCATCAGCACCGCCCGCGCGGACTGGTCCTTGCAGGAAGACCGGAGCCTCAGCATTCACGCCGGCTACAACGTCACCGAGCGGGACGACTTTGGGGAACACGAGGATGAGTCTGGCGCGGGGCCGGGATTGGGCATCAGCGCTCGCCAGTACTTTGGCGAACAGCAGAGTGGTTGGTTCGCCGGGGGACGACTTGACCTCTGGTGGCTGGACATCGATTGGGAAGACCAGCCTCCCAGCAGCGGACAGACGGACGTGGTTGTGTTGCAACCCACCGCACAAGGCGGCTATCGCTGGGTGCCTGCAAACAGCGCCTGGAGCGTGGACCTGTACGCCGCCGGAGGCCTGGAAATCAACGTCAGCACTTCCGGTGAAGATGTCGGCGAGGGCGCCATCGGATTGATCGGGCTCGGCGTCGGATACTCGTTCTAACCGGCCGCCAGAGTCAGCGCCAACAGGCAAGCCCGGGGGCCTTCGCCTCGAAGGTGAGGGGCTGTTTCAAGGTCGGGTGCACGATGCCGAGACGGCGTGCGTGCAGGGCGATGCTCTTGTCGCTCAATGGGCGCTCGGCTCCGTATTTTAGATCTCCGAGCAAGGGTGACCCCAGGCTGGCGCAGGCCACGCGCAGTTGGTGGGAGCGGCCCGTGTGCGGTCGCAGCTCCAACCAGGTTCCGCCCTGCTTCTGGCCCAAGTAGCGGTAGCTGGTTCTGGCGAACTTGGCGCCCTCGCGCCCTTCGTCGACCACGTGCACGCGATTGCGATCACGATCCTTCCACAACCAATGCTCGATCTCACCGGAAGTTTTCTCGAGGGTTTCCAGCACAAGTCCCCAGTAGACCTTTTCGGTCTCGCGCTCGCGAAATTGTTGGCTCAAGCGCTCAGCGGCTTTTGAGGTGCGTGCGAAGAGCAGCACGCCGGAGACGGGCCGGTCGAGACGATGAACGACCCCCAGGAAAACTGCACCGGGCTTGTTGTACTCGGTCTTGATCCAGGCCTTGCCGAGATCGAGCAGACTGGCGTCGCCCGAGTCATCGGGAACCGTGGGCAAACCCGCGGGCTTGTTCAACACCAGGAGGTGGTTGTCGCAATGCAGGACTTCGAGCGCGGCACTCATTCTCCGATGTCGACGCCACGGGCCAAGCGCGCGCAGAAACCTGCGGGCAAGAGACGCGCGCCCTCGCCCGCTTCGCGCAGCACGAGTTCGCCCACGGACACCTCGCCCGCGCCCAGGTCTTGGAAGAGGTTTTGGAATGCGAGCAAGGAATACCCCACGGCGTAGGTGGAGAGCACCATGACGGAGGCCTCGTCGAGCAGTTCCCCCGCCGCTTCGATCAGGGGCGCCAGGCCATCCTCGAGCTGCCACTTTTCGCCTTTCGGCCCGCGTCCGTAATGGGGCGGGTCCAGCAGGATGGCCGCGTAACGAGAGCCGCGTCGAACTTCCCGGCGTGCGAATCCGAGGGCATCGTCAACGATCAATCGCATCACGCGATCGGGTAGGGAGCTGGCGGCGATGTTGTCCTTGAGCCAAGCGACCGAAGCCTTGGAAGCATCGACATGGGTGACATCCCAACCCTGGGCCGCGGCCAGCACGCTGGCGGCGCCGGTGTAGCCGAACAGATTCAACAAGCGCGGACGCTCGCCGCGCTCGGCACCAAGCTCTTCCCCGACCCGTCGGATGAACTCCCAGTTGGCAGCTTGTTCGGGAAACAACCCCACGTGTTTGAACGGTGTGGGGCGAATTTGAAAACTTGCGGAAGCATGCCGCAGGGTCCAGCTAGGTTCGGGCTTCTTCAGGAAAGGGCGCACGCCTGGGCCCGGCTGCCAGCGACCCCCGCGATCCGATTCGCGCACGAAAGTCAGGTCCGCGTTCTTCCACTCGTTCTCCTGCAGGCGCCGCCGCCAAAGGGCCTGGGGATCGGGGCGCCGCAGCACCACTTCCCCAAAGCGCTCCAACTTCTCTCCCCCGCCTGAGTCCAGGAGGGCGTAGTGGTCGAGGCTGGGAGGACAAAAGTAGCTGGGCTGCACGGGGGAAGGATACGGATACCGAGGCCGCACGCAAAGATCCGGGGCTTTGTCCGTGGGAGGAAAGCGACGGAGGTGCTGAAGGAGGTCCGTAAATTCCCCAATCGACGATTCCCTGGGAGCGTCCTTCCTGTCAGCCTTGCGCACGTCCGTTTGCACGCCCGACCTCGCTGGATCTCCATCACCGCCTTGACCCTCCTCTCAAGAACAATTCGATTGCGCGGCCTCATGGGCCTGATCTGGCTCGCCCTGTGCGTCTCGTGCGCCAGCTACAACGATCAGGTAGGCGAGTTGCTGGGGCAGTACGGCTCCGGAGACTTGCAAGGAGCCGCCCAACAAGTTCGAGACGGCAAACTCGACAAGGGCTTTGAGAGCAGGACCGACGGAATTCTGTTCCTGCTGGAGGGCGGGAAGATCTTGCAAGACGCCGGGGATTACGAAGGCTCCGCCGCGCTCTTTGAGCGGGCCTCGGTGGGGCTCGAACAATACGACATGAGGGCGGATGTCTCGATCTCGGAAGAGCTACTGGCAGGGGTCGGCACTCAAACCAGTCGCCCCTATCGAGGCAGTGCCTGGGATCGAATCTTGCTCGAGGTGTACCAATGCTTCAATGAACTGGGCCGGCAAGATCTGGGCGAAGCCATGGTGCGCGTGCGGCGCGCTTATCGGCGCCAAAGCGAAGCCGTGGCTCGCAACGCCGACGAGATCGCTGCCCGCGAGGAAGAGGACAACAGCACAGGCAATTCCGCCCTGGAGAGCGCCGAATTCGAAAGCTATCGCGGGCGCGCGCAAACCCTAACCAGCAGTGCCTACGCCGACTTCGTCAATCCCATGGCTAGCTTCTTGTCCGCCGTGCTGTTGCGCGAGGAAGGCAGCCATGCCAACTCCGTGGTGGATTTGCGCAAGCTGATCGAGTTGGCGCCAAACAACGGCTACCTGCCGTCTTTGCTGGAGGAGTTCGAAGCGAGCGAAGCACCGCTGCACGGGCGCATTTACTTCATATTTGAAAACGGCTTGGCGCCGGAACGTCAGGAGTTCTCCCTGACCTTGCCCACGCCCAATGGACTGACTCGTTTCGCCATGCCTTACCTGGTGCCCCACCCGACCGCTGTGGGATCCTTGCGGGTGCGGGGAGCAGAAGGCGCGCTCGACCTGAAGACCGAACTCCTGGCGGACATGAACAGCGTGGTCGCCGCCGACTTCGACGCCCATCTGGCCGGCATGGTGTGGCGCATCGTGATCAGTCAAGTCGCGAAAGAGGTGGCCAGCCATGCCATCCGCAAGAACGACTCCAATGGGCTCTTGAGCTTTGCCGCCGACATCTACAAGTTGGTCAGCGCCAAGGCCGATCTGCGCACCTGGCGCACGCCAGGCGCTGAATTCCAGATGGCCTACGGAGCGCGCCCTGAGGACGGCCAGGTGGAACTCGCGTACACCACGGGCACCCAGGATGGGGCCACACCCCTGACCCTGCAGATCCCCGAGGCCCGAACGACCCTCGTGTTTGTCAGAAATCCTGGCTTTTCACCAATCGCCCCCCACGTTTTCTCCATTGGGAAGGTATCCAGCCCGTCCGTTGCCGCAACACCCGAGCCCTGAACGCCCTTCAAGGAAACCAAGACCATGCCCAAGCTGACCCTCGCCACACTGTTTGCCAGCCTTCTCGCGATCTCCTGTCAATCTCCCGGCTACGAGCCACCGCCCGCGGGGGCCATGGAGGAAGGCAAATGGGAAGCTCGCGTCAATCTTTCCACCAGCGTCAAGGCTCACATCGCCGTGCGCGAAGTGCGCGAGACTCGCCAATTCGGGCTTTTGCGGGTCCAGATCGACCTCCAAAACCTGCAACAGAACGAGTCGAGCTTTCGTAGCTCCGTCGAGTGGTTCGATGTCTCCGGATTCAAACTCGACTCCCCCAACGATGGTTGGATGTCCAAAATTGCCCAACCCCAGGAGAAGTTCACGGTCTCTGCTGGCGCAGTGAACCCGGACGCGGTTTCCTGGCGCCTCAACGTCGACACCTGGGCCCGCTAGAACACACGTTCGCTTCTGCAACCAAACTCATGAAGAACAAGACACTGCTGCTGCTTCCTTTCCTGGCCCTTCTCGGCGCCTGTCAAACCGGTCCTAAACGCATCGACCCCGGTGGCGACGAGGCCGTGGTTTCCGCGGGCGTTGATTTCGCCGAGATCATCGAGTGGACCGACACCTTGACCCAACGTATGCTTGCCAGCGGCTTCCTCGACTCGGGCGAGTTTGGCACGTCCCCGATCAAGATGGTGGTCAGCACCATCGAGAACAAGACGGACCTGTCGCACTTCCCGACGGAGATCTTGCTCTCGAACATCCGTACGTCCTTGTTGCAATCGGGCAAGGCCCGGTGGGTTTCCACGTACGGTTCCGATGCTAAGGACGAGATGACGCGCGACACCCAAGAGTTGAAGGACGACCCGCTCTTCGACTCCTCACAGGTGCCCGAGACCGGCCAGGCTTCTGTGGCCCGGCTTTCACTTCGTACGCAGGTGCTCTGGACCCATTCCCAGGGAGTCAACGACGCGCAAAACACGTACCTGGTGCGCATGTGGGTCACAGACGTGCGCAACGGCGAAGTGATCTGGGAAAACCGCTCCAACCCGATCGCGAAGAAGTTCGAAAAAGGCAGTGTCTCCTGGTAGAGCTTCGCGCTGATGTAGGCGGGGCAAGTGCCCCGTCAAGCCGCCACCCACGGAGGACCTCCTCATGATCCGTCAACAACTGCACGCCACCCTGCGCACCTGCGCTCTTCCGCTCCTGGTCGCTCTATGCTCTGCCCTTCCGGCGCAGGCCAGAGAAAAAGTGACGGTCACCATGACCGCCCCCAGCGAGATCGAAGCCATCCGTTACGCCCTGGCCGAAGCCGTCGGGCGCGTCAATGGAGTCGAAGTCTCCACGGCGGGCAAACTGCACCCGGAACTGGCGGAGGTCGTGCAACGGCTCGAGATCGACTTTGATCCCCAGCGCAAGGACCCCTTCCACATTCGCTCGATCTCCCACGGCTACGTGCGCAGCTATGAGGTGCACACGGCCGAGGTCAGCGACGCCGGAACGACCGTGGAAATCGAAGCCGAAGTGCTGACCTTTGATCCGGCCAACCCGCGGCCAGGCGCGCGGCCGACGGTGGTCGTGGAGGGCTTCAGCATGGGCGCTGGAGCCCTGCAACTCGACCACCCGGCGGTCGGCGCAGAGATCCTGCTCGTGGGGTTGCGCGACGATTTAGAAGCCAGCCTGGTGCGCTCTCACAAGTTCAGCGTGCTGACCCGCAAGAACCTCTCTGGGCTCCTGCGCGAGCAAGCGTTCCTGGAGGGCGACAAGGTCGGTCCCACGGAGAAGATCAAACTGCACCAAATGCTGGGTGGTGATTACGTGGTCAGCGGCCGCATCGATCGCATCTACGTGCACACGGAAACCAAGACCGTCAAGCTCACGGGATTCAACAGTCAGACCAAGGCAGCGGATGTGAGCATGACGCTCAACCTCTACAACGTGGCCACGGGCCAGTTGGAGTGGTCCACTCCGTACGAACGCAGCTATCGCTGGAATTCCGCCGAGTTGAAAGCGGATCCGAGCTTCGCCGACGACGGCATCGTTGCGCGCACCATGGTCATCGATGCCGGTGCGCAGCTATCGAAAGACTTGGTGCGCCAAGTTTTCCCGTTGCGGGTGATCGAGGTCGACCGCGAGGCCCCCGGAGGCGTGGTCTTCTACCTCAACGCGGGCAAGGACACGGTCAAGATCGGCGCGCGCTTTGAGTTGGTGCAACTGGGCAAGGAATTGCGCGACCCCCAGACCGGCGAATTACTCGGTCATCGGGAGCGCGTGGTGGGCTTGGTGCACATCGTGCGCCAAACTGCCAAGCTATCGCAAGCAGAATGGATCGACCCCAAAGCGCTGGACGAGGCTTGGTTCGACTCCGAAACGTTCGACCCGGCGCAGTTGGCTTGTCGCGCGCTCTAGCCTGCACCCCCAGCCTGCTAGGGTCGCACAACCACGCATTCTGACCGATCCAGGGCGGGCCTGATTCGAGGCGGAGCTCACCGAGCTCATACGGGCCTCCTGGCCCTCACTCCAAAAGCCGAGGTTCGTCGGCAGGATCACTCAACCAGCGCCAGCCGCGCTATACTCCCCCCATGCCCAATCTGCGTGTCGGAAGTGTGCCCTACCTCGTCGGTCGTCCCCTTGACCTGGGGCTGGGAGAGGAACAAGGAATCGAGCTGGTGCACGACGTCCCCGCCAACCTCGTGCCCATGCTTCGGAGCGGAGAGATCGACGTGGCTATGGTCAGTTCGATCGAGCTTTTTCGTCAACCGGGCTACCGCTTCATCCCGGGTATCGGTGTCTTCGGCCAAGGCCTCGTCAGCAGCGTGCAGGTCTTCCTGCGCAAGCCCTTGAGTGAAGTTCAGAGCATCGCCATGGACCCGGCCAGTCGCACGGCGGCTTGCCTGGTGCGTGTCTTGCTCGCGGACCGTCCCAACGGTGCTCCTGAGTTCATCGAGGTTCCGATGGGCGAGAATCCCCGGGATTTGGACGCGGACGGCTGGCTGCGCATTGGCGACGAAGCCCTGCGTGAATCGCTCGCGCCGGACTGCCCCAAAGTCTTCAACCCCTCCAAGGCCTGGGCTCAAAAAACGGGCTTGCCGTTCGTCTTCGCGCCCTGGATCGTGGCCCCCGACGCGCAGATCGAACCCCATCTGGCGGCCTTCGCCAGGGCACGCTTGCGGGGTGCCAGCGCCATCGCCGAACTCAGCGAGCAGGCGGCCAAGTCCTGGAACCTGCCCCTGCCGGCCTGCACTCGTTACCTGGCCGAGGAATGCCAGTACGAGCTTGGGGACGAAATGACCGCCGCCCTGTACGCGTTCCGCGACGCGGCCGGTGCCCTCGGTCTGTGTGACCCGAGCCTCGAGCCCAAAGCGGTAGAGGCCTTCCTGGCCCATCTTGGGTGAGGGAGTCCCGGGACGGCTGCAGGTGCCGTTCCAAGTCCTTGTCGCCACAAGGCTTGGACTCCCCCATTGCATTGGCCCTGTGAGTTGTAGATAAGGAGTCTGCGCGGCTGATTCGCGCTCGCCCAACTCTCAGATCTACAGCCTGCAAGGAGCCCACCTTGGCCCAAAGCAAATCCGCGCTCGCCACGCCGACCCTGTTCCCCGGCGCAAACGACGAAGACGTGACTCCGAAGAAAGCCAGCAAGAAAAAGCCCGCCAGCAGCGGGCGTCGTTCGAACGCCGTCGAGATGGCCTCCAAGCAGAGGGACATCTCCGTTTCGGAGT
>JBLIMI010000120.1:0-8238 GCA_047638655.1 Minisyncoccia bacterium
GTTCGATGACATCTTGATCTACGCCAGCGACCTGTGGACCAACGACCGCGAGAAAGCGGTGAAGGCGGGGCAGCAGATGCTTGAGCAATTGCGCTTGCAAGCCCAGGCCAAGACTCCGGGCAAGATGCCCGGGCGTGAGGTGTTGCGAGCGGCGACCGCGCTCTCGACGCAATCCTTCGACGGAATTCACGGAGGCTTTGGGCAAGCCCCGCGCTTCGCGCCCAAGTTTCCGCACTGCACCGAACTGACGTACCTCTTGCGCTATGGCAAGAGCACCGGCGACGCCGCGGCTGTTGCCATGGTCACCACGACCCTGGACAAGATGGCTCAAGGTGGAATCTACGATCAAATTGGTGGCGGCTTTGCGCGCTACACCACGGACCGTTCCTGGACCGTGCCGCACTTCGAGAAGATGCTGTACGACAACTCGCAATTGGCCTTGGTCTACCTGGAAGCGTTTCAAGCCCTGCAGGACCCTTTCTACGAGAAGATCTGCCGCGAGGTTCTCGATTACATCTTGAAGGAGATGACCAGCCCCGAGGGTGGTTTCTACTCCACCACAGATGCGGATAGCGAAGGCGTCGAGGGCAAGTTCTTCGTCTGGTCCAAGGCGGAAGTAGAAAAGGTCTGCGGTAGCGACGCTGCCGTGGCTATCGCCTGGTTCAGTGTGACCGGACAGGGGAACTTTGAAGGACACAACATCCTGACCGCGCGCAGTACCTTGCCGGTGGTGGCCAAAGGCCTCGGGATTGAAGAGTCCGAGGTGACCGCTGGCATCGAGCGTTGTAAACAACTGCTCTATTCTGAACGTGCCACCCGCATCCCGCCCCTGCTCGACGACAAGGTGCTTGCCTCCTGGAATGGCCTGATGCTGCGGGCCTTTGCACGGGCAGCAGCGGTGCTTGGCGACGAGCGCTACCTGGCTGCGGCTGAGCGCAACGCTGCCTTTCTGCTGGAACACATGCGCCAAGAAGATGGAAGTCTGTTTCGAACCCGACGGGGCACCCATTCGCATCTCGACGCCTACCTCGAGGACTACGCCTTTGTTGGGCAGGGAATGTTGGACCTCTACGAAACCAACTTTGATCCGACTTGGTTGGCCGCCGCAATCGAATTCCAAGAGTACTCCGACGATCACTTCGCCGACGGATCTGGCTCATACTTTGCGACCTCGGATGAGGCCAAGGGTGTGCCCGTTCGTATGAAGCACGCTCGTGAGAGTAGTTTGCCCAGTGACATTGGTGTGGCGTTGCTCAACGGTGCGCGGATTGCGCTGCTCGAGGGCGATCTGGATCGCTTGGCGCGCGTGCGGACAGGACTCGGCTCCCATGGCCAAGCGCTCTCACGACATCCCGCCGGTTTCGGTCAATTGGTGCTGCTGGTGGACTTCCTGACTAGCGATCCGCCCGAGGTCTATGTGGTTGGCGAGCGTGACGATCCCCGTGTGGCAACAGAGTTGCTCCGTTTGCAGCGTCAATGGCCGCCTAGCCGCGTGATCGCTTTGGTGAATGACAGCAACCGCGCTCAACTGGAGAAGCTTCTTCCCGCTGTCGAGGGCAAGGTGGCACTCGATGGAAACCCCACAAGCTACACCTGTCACGCAGGGGTCTGCGAAGCCCCCCGACGGCTCGAGTAGAAATTCAAACGCCGTAGCGCGACCAGAAAGCGTCCGCTTTGGCCGGATCGTCCGTGTGCATCAGTAGCATGAGCGTGGATGCAGCCGGCAATCCAGGTACGTCCTTCACGGGCCGTGCCTCCACGTAGCAACTGTTCCTCAGACCCTCTTCGTGAGGGTCGGCGACGAAGCCCTTGAAGAGTTCGCCGACTGCCTTGTCGAAGGCTGGGCCCGAGGGCCGGATGCGTTTTGGATGCAGCATGCAGTCATAGAATGTCGGCGCCTGGTCTCGGAACCAGATACGCGGCACGCGCTTCTCGTGTCCCGCAGTGCCTTCGCCCGGATTGACTTGGCGCTTGGCCACCTCGCGGTTGACGAGGCCGTTGCGTCCTAGGATCTGGATGCCCGAGTAGTAGCCGACCGCCCCGATGGCGCCCCCAGTCCAGGAGTCTGTGGGTTGCATGGCCTGATCCAGGGCACGGCCCAATGCAGAGTACATCAGCGTATTGCGGCGACCGGTTTGAAGTCGCGCCCACTCGGTCTGGTAACCGATGCGGAACTGGCGGAAGTAAAGCGTCTCCCGCAGGCCCTGGGGGATGAGCATGACATCCACCACCGGCAGCCCAGCGATCAGGATGCCAAGCGCGGAACAGACCAGGAGCGACTTGCTTCCCAGCTTCGTGAGCAAGACGCCCAGGGCGATGGCGAAGAAGGCCGATAGCGGCGCCATGAAGCGGAAGAAGGGCATCCAATCGCCGCCCACCAGCAAGTTGTAAGCGAGCCCGCCCAGGAGCACCACACAGGCGGAGAGCGCGAGTCGGCGGGGCTTTGTTGCCCGAGTGGCAAGCGGCGCTCCCAGGGCCAGTAGGGGCCATAGAAACAGAAGCCCCCAAGTGGCCAGTGTGCGCGCGCCGCGCTGCACGCTGCTGCCGGACAGCGACGATTTGGCGTGAACGGTGTTGGGTAGCCAGCTGCCGTAGAAGGAATGGCGCCAGAGCAGTTGAAGGAAACCGATGGCGAGAGCGACGGCCAGGTAAGGCACCCAACGCCGGGGAGCGAGCTTGCCCTGTCCGATCCAGGCGGCCAGCAAGAGCCCCAGCACCCAGACCACGCCCTCAGGGCGAGTCAACAACAACACGCCCCCGAACGCTCCGGTGACGATGTCGTGTCCCATGGAATCCTTGGGCGACGTGAGCCTGATCCAGGTAGCGAGCATCAAGAGCCCGAAGAAAGCCGTCTCAAGCCCTCCACTGCACCACACATGGAAGACGGGCAGGGCGGCCAATGCGATCAGGACGATGCCTGTTCGTAACTTGTCGAGGCCCAGCCGACAGCGCAGGACTTGTTCCGTGAGGATCAAGGTCATTGCCCCAGAGAGCCAACCAAGCACTTGCGACAACCCTTCAAGAGGCAAGCCAATTCGATGGCCTGCAGCGAGCAGCGCAACCCAGGCGAAGTTGCTGTAGCCCTCCACCGGTTGCGGATTGCCGATGTTGTAAACGAGTCCGTGCCCTCCTGCCCAGTTCTTCGCGTAGCGGAAGGAGATGAAGGCATCGTCGATCAGGAACTGGCTGTGCCAGACGCCAATCGCAAACACAAGCAAGGCCAGGACCAGCCCACCCCAGTGCAGCTTGCGCCCAGTTTCAAGCTCCGGCATGTCGCTCACTCGTCGAAGTGGGGGCAGGCAACCATTTGGCCTTCACCGGTGTCCGTCAGAGCGGGTATGGAGTCGGCGCAGGAAGGGCGTGCGATTGGGCAGCGGGTTCGAAACCCGCAGCCGGAGGGCTTGGCGAGAGGAGTGGGGATGTCTCCTTTCAGCAGAATGCGACCCGACTTGTCCGCCCTCGGATCAGGTTTCGGCACAGAGGAGAGCAGCGCTCTCGAGTAAGGATGCTTTGGATTCCTATAGACCTGGTCAGCCGTCCCGATCTCGACCATGTTGCCCAAGTACATGACGGCGATGCGATCCGCGATGTGGTACACGACCGAGAGATCGTGGGCCACGAAGATGTAGGTCAGGCCGAAGTCCTGCTTCAACTCCATCATCAAGTTGATGACCTGGGCTTGCACGGAGACGTCGAGGGCGCTAACGGGTTCGTCGGCAATGATCAATTTCGGGCGAGTGGCGAGGGCACGCGCGATGCCGATCCGTTGACGCTGGCCGCCAGAGAACTCGTGGGGGTAGCGCTGGCCGTATTCGGGCTGCATGCCTACGCGGTCAAGTAATTCGAGTACCCGTGCCTTCCGCTCCGCAGGGCTGAACTTGGTGTGGATCTTGAGTGGACCCTCAATGATCTGCTGCACGGTCATGCGCGGGTTCAAGGACGAGAATGGATCTTGAAAGATCATCTGCACGTTGGCCCGGTGGGGCTTCATGATGTCCCGCGAGATGCCATTCAGATTCACCGGAGTGGAATCCTCTTGGGACCGGAACGAGATCTCGCCTCCGAGTTCCACGTCCGGATACATGGGTTTGTGCAGGTTGATGACGGCTCGGCCCACGGTGGTCTTGCCCGAACCAGATTCACCAACGAGACCAAGCACTTCCCCACGCTTGAGGGTGAAGCTCATCCCGTCCACCGCTTTCACCGTGCCCACCTTGTGGCGCAAGATGCCGCCGTAGACCGGGAACCACACGCGCAAGTCTTTCACTTCGAGCAGGGGCGTTTGAGCGGTACTCATGCCTCTTCCTCCATCAGGTGGCAGCGAACGCTGTGCCCTGGACTGACTTCGAGCAACTTTGGCAATTCCCCTTTGCAGCGATCCATGACTTCGCTGCAACGATTGTTGAAGCGACAGCCATCGGGGAAGTCAAAAATGCTGGGCACGTTGCCCTGGATCGCCTCCAGGGGTTTGCCCTTGTCCTGCATGTGCGGGATGCTGTTCAGCAAGCCCTTGGTGTAGGGATGGCGCGGGTTATCGAAGATCTCCGTGATAGGAGCGATCTCCTGAACCTGGCCGCCGTACATGACAACGACCCGCTCACAGGTCTCTGCAACCACCGCCAGGTCGTGGGTGATGAGCAGAATCGCAGCGCCTTTGCGGTGGCTCTGGAGGTCCTTCATCAGGTCCAGGATCTGGGCCTGAATGGTCACATCGAGCGCTGTTGTGGGCTCATCCGCGATCAACAGCGCGGGGGTGCAGATCAAGGCCATGGCGATCATGACCCGTTGGCGCATGCCTCCTGAGAATTGATGGGGGTAATCGTTCAAGCGTCGCTTTGCGTCCGGAATTCCGACCTGGGTCAACACCTCGACAGCGCGGGCGGTGGCCTCTGCTTTGCTTAACTTCTCGTGGAAGAGGACGGACTCCATGACTTGCATTCCAATGGTGAAGACTGGATTGAGCGAAGTCATGGGCTCCTGAAAGATCATAGCGATGTCCTTACCGCGGACCTTTCGCATGTCTTCATGGCTGAGCTTCAGTAGATCTCGACCTTCGAACAGGATCTCGCCACTGGCGATTTTTCCGGGAGGGTCGGGAATCAAGCGCATGATCGAGAGCGAGGTCACGGACTTGCCGGAACCAGATTCACCCACGATGCCCAGCATCTCGTCTTCGTAGATGTCGAAGCTGACGTCGTCCACCGCGTGAGCCTCTGCGCCTTCCACCAGGAAGTGCGTGCACAGGTTCTTGACCTGCAGGAGTTTTTTTCTGTCCGACATGATGCAGGGCTAACGCAGCCTCGAGAAGACTTTGGGATCGAAGGCTTCACGGATGGCTTCTCCGATGAAGACCACCATCATTAGCGAACCGAAGAGTGCCACCAAAGGGAACGCGATCAGGTGCCACTTGTGGATGTTCTGCAGGCCTTGATTGACCATCTCGCCCCAGCTTGGCGTGGGGGCAGGGAGTCCAAAGCCGAGGAAGTCGAGAGAAACCAACGCGGAGATCGCTGCGACCAATGCGAAGGGTGCGAAACTCACCACAGGGGTCAGTGAGTTCGGCAAGATGTGTCGGAACATGATCGAGGTGTGGCTCTCCCCTTGGGCGATGGCCGCTGCAACATAGTCCCGGGTCTTCTCGCGGTAGAATTCTCCGCGCATGTAGAGGCTGACTCCCATCCAACGGAAGGTCGCCAGGATCAGAATCAAGATCCAGATCGATGGGGTCACGATCGAACTGATGATGATCACTGTGTAGAGGAAGGGCAGGCCGCTCCAGATCTCGACGAACCGTTGACCATAGATGTCGACCCGGCCACCGAAGTAGCCGAGGACTTGCCCGACCGTCATTCCGACCAAGTACGAGAGAAGCACGACGCCCAGGGCGAAGGTGATGGAAATGCGGAACCCGTAGACGAGTCTCGCGAGAACATCGCGCCCGCGATTGTCGGTGCCCATCCAGTGCGCTGCAGTGGGCATGTGCGGGGGGCGTCCGGGTAGATCGGATTCGTCGAGCAGGGACTCGTTCGGATGGAATGGATGCAAGGGCATCATGACCCAGTTGTCGCCGTTTTCCGTCTCGGCGGTCTCGGCCAGCATGCGATAGTCCACTTCACCGATGATGCGCTGACCAAAGTCGCGGCCCTGATTGAACTGGCCAATGGCAGGGAAGTACCACTCACCATCGTGCTTGACCACCAGTGCCTTGCTGTTGATGAACAGCGGACTGGCGAGGCTCAAAACGTAGAGCACAACCAGCGCCTGGAAGCTACGCCAGCCACGCTTGAGGGACTTGAACTTGCGCCACCTGCGCTGGAATACGGAGAGTGACTTGTTGGGAGCTTGCGACATTCTGGGCACCTAGTTGAATCGAATGCGCGGGTCCACGATGACGTACAAAACGTCGCTCAGGATGTTGCCGACAAGCATCAGAAGTGTGTTGATGACGAGCACGCCCATCACCACGGCGTAGTCGCGGCCGATGATGGAGGTGAAGCCAAGCAGGCCGAGGCCGTCGATGTTGAATACCTTCTCGACCAGGTAACTGCCCGCCATGACCAGTGAGATCGCATGGCCCAGGCCCGTGCAGATCGGAATCAGGGAGTTGCGCAGGGCATGAACGAAGATCACTCGCCGTTCGGGAAGGCCTTTGGCGAAGGCCGTACGCACGTAGTCTTGACCGAGGTTTTCCATCAGGGAATTCTTCGTCAAGACCGTCAGCGTGGCGAAGCTACCGATGGAGTACGCAATCACTGGCAGAGCCATGTGGTGAAGGGTGTCCACGGTTTTGTCCCACAAGCTGAGTTGATCAAAATTGTCCGCTTCGATGCCTCCCAGTGGAAACAAGTCGAAGAACGAGCCGCCGCCAAAGCCAACGAGCAGCACAGCGCCCAGAGCCCAGCCGGGGATGGAGTAACCGATGAAGACCAGGGTGCTCGACACAAAGTCGAAGCGCGAGTTGTGGCGAATGGCCTTCAAGACTCCCAAAGGAACGCAGACCAGGTAAGCCAGTAGAAAACCCGTCAGCCCGAATCGAATGCTAATCGGGAAGCGTTGGACGACCAGGTCGATCACGGGCACGTCGAACTTGTAGGAGGTGCCCAGGTCTCCAGCGAGCAGTCCCGCCCATTTCTTGCTCCACAGGTTGGGAGCGAGGATGGACGTCACGAGGCCGCCGGGCGCGGTGAGAGAGAGCAGTTCCTGGCCCACGGACGTTTGCTTTTCGCGCTGGACGGTAAGTCCGCTGATGGTGCCCTCGGCGGGAGCCGTGAGCTCCCGAGAAACCATCGTCGGAGGAATGTCGGAGTCTGTCTTGCCCGTCATGCGAATGCGTCCCAATGGATCGCCCGCGGCCACGCTGTCGCCCTCTTGCACGTACCAAGTGAGCACGGTGACGGCGGTCACTTCATCACCAAAGACCCCTTGTTCGTCGAGATTGAGGGGCCCCAAGAATTGCATGTACTGGCGCCAAAGCGGCCAATCGAAGTGGTAATGCTTCTTCAGGCTCGCGAGTGCTTGCGGCGGGATGTTCACGCTGCTCTGCGGGCCGCCCCCGCTGGATCCGGCTTCGCCTTGGCTTGTTCCGCCGGATTGCATTTGCATGATCATCTGGTCGATGGGGCCGCCCGGTACGAAACGGGTGATGGCAAAGACCAGCATGGTGATCCCGAGGAACGTCGGAATCAGCAGCAGAAAACGGCGGGCGAAGTAAGCGGCCATGGAGCGTCAGCGTTTGAGTCAATGGACGCCAAGCCGCCCGGGGGAGAGCGGCTTGGCGTTAGGAACTGGCAGGTGGATTACTTGGACTTGGCATCGTGCCAGCGTGGCCAAAACCTCTGCAGGATTGGATCCGTTTCGAGTACCACCGATGGGTCGAGTTTGGCTTTCTCAAGAGCAGCTACTTTTTCCGGATCGATCCACCAACAGTACATCATGTCGGAATGGTCGGTGGTTCTCCAAATTCCCCAGCTGGGCTGAGAAAACTTGTTCCAGTAGATGACTCGTTGCGTTCCGCTATACCAACCCAGCACGTAGGGGTATTGTTGATAGATCAAGCCGTCGATTTCCCGAATGAGCTCGATGCGTTTGGCCACGTCGTACTCTCGGTCGTAGGCCGTGAGTAGCTTGTCCACCCTTTCGTCCGAGAAGGCAGTGACGTTGTTGTTGTCTTTCAGCGCTGCCAGTTGGCTAGACCAAGAGGACTCGGGGTTCGGGAAGACGAGGCCGCCCCAAGCCGTG
>JBLIMI010000121.1:0-8185 GCA_047638655.1 Minisyncoccia bacterium
CAAGAGTGGCTTGGCCGCGTTGTACAACTCGGCAGCAGGCTTCGCGAATTTGTTGTTGTAGAGATCAATCAGCGCATCGTACTGCGTATAGAAATTGTCGATCCAAGACGTGTTGTGACAGTTGATGCAGACGTCCTGCATGTTTTGACGCCTGGCTTGCCAACTCACGTTCTGGCCGGGCAATCCCATCTTGGCATCGGACACCTCGGGACGAATCGACACCGGGGGACGGTTGTTCCAACTGATCCGTAGACCAACATCGTGCGTCACATCCTGATTCTTCGTTGCGGACATGTGGCACGTGGCGCACGTGGGAGCGTGATAGTAATCCTCCCCCACAATCCACTTCTCTGCCTCCAGATTCATGTGCCCAATGTTTGCCGCAAAGGCGATGCCGTGCTTGGACTCCTCGTAGATCTCCTTCTGCGGGTGATCCGGGCCCATGTGGCATTTGCCGCACGTGTCGGGGTGGCGAGCCTGGGCGGCAGAGAACGAGTGACGAGAGTGACAGGCGGCGCAAGAGCCCTCGCTGCCATCGGGGTTCAAACGGCCGATGCCCGTGTTGGGCCACGTGGCGGCATCCAGCTTACCACCGGGAAGCACCTTCACCTGGGACCCGTGGCACTGCCAGCAACCACTGACCGCTGAGGCCGAAACACCTTCGGGGAAGCCCTCCGTCTTGAAGCCGCGGTTGCCTTCCACCACCTCGGCTAGGACGTTGTCCAGGGAGCCGAGGATGCGGCCCGCCTTGGAATGATGGGAACCGAGGAATTCTTCCACTTCACGCTGGTGGCAGCGAGCGCAGTCTTTCGGGCTCACGATCACGGAGATCGTGTAGTCGTAGTGGTTCATCGCATCCACATCCGTTTTCTCGGCTCGGTGGCACTCGTAGCAACCGACGTTACCACGGTAGTGCTTGCTACTGCCCCACTGTTGATAGAGCGCCAAGCTCTCACGCTTGTGGCACTCGATGCAGTCCCTGGAAGCTTGCGAAAGTTGCGGTAAGCCAATCGCCTGTGCGGCACTCGGGTGGATGGAACGGGCAAGAGGGTCCACGCCGGAGGAACCGGCGCTGGCGAGGAGCACCAGGGCCGAGACGGCCACCAGCGAACCAAGCGTTGACTTCATGAGGAACATTGAATTCATCCTTGGATCGCGGCTTCGGCCTCGCGGCTGCCTTCGATCCGGTTTTGGTTAACAGGGAGATTGGGGTCGTATTCGCGATCAATCGTCATACGACCAGAGAGAACGGGAATGCTGATGCGCACCAACACGGTGAACAGGAGGAGGCCGAAGGCCCAGATGCCGAAACAAACAAGAGACTCATTCAGGGTCGGCACGTACTCGACGATCTCGCCGAGGGGCGAGGGCACGAAGGCGGGGATGATCAGCCCCATGCCCTTCTCCACCCAGACCCCAAAGACGACAAACGCACAGGCGATACTCATCAGCACCTTGTTCTTTCCAAGGGGCGTCAAGAGACAGATCACGGCCAGAGATTCCAGTCCGATGGCCGTCCAAATCCAGGGCACGAGCGCGTCGTAGCCATGCAGTCCGAACAGCAGGTACTTCCAGGAGATGCTGTGGGCCGAACCCGCATAGAGTTCCGTGAAAATCTCACTGCCGAGCATGAACATGTTCACCAGCAAGGCCACCGTCACGATGGACTTCAACGTGGAGAGCGCTTTCTCGGGAACGTTGTAGCTCGTGAAACGGTCAATGATTTCAAGGGCTAGGATCAAGAAGGCAGGCCCGGCGGCGAAGGCTGAGGCCAGGAAGCGCGGAACGATGATGGCGGAGTTCCAGAAAGGTCGGCCACCGAGGCCGACGTAGAGGAAAGCCGTCACCGTGTGAATGCTGATGGCCCAGAAAATCGCCAGGAACACGAAAGGGATGTAGAACGCCCGGCTGGGCCGTCTCTTTTGATAGGCGCAGTACACCAAGTACCCGCAGATGTGCATGTTGAGTAGCAAGTAGCCATTGAGCACGATCACATCCCACGTCAGCATCGACATGGGAAAGTTGAAACGCAGGAACATGTGGTGCATCCGATCCGGGCGCCCCATGTCGACCACCACGAAGAGCAGCGCCATGACCACCGCCGCCACCGCTAGCAATTCGCCAAAGATGACCAGGTCGTGCAGTTCCTTGTTGCGGTAGATGTAGACGGGAATGACCAGCATCACTGCAGCAGCAGCCATGCCCACCAGGAACGTGAAGTTCGCGATGTACAGGCCCCAGGAAACCTGATCGGTCATTCCGGTCACGGCCAAGCCATGCACCACTTGCTTGGCGTAGGCATTCAAGCCCACAAGCGCGACCACCGTCAGCGCCAACATCCACAAGTGATAGCGCCAGTCACCGACCAGACTCAGCCGGAAGGACCTCCAGACGAATTGAGCGTAATGCTTCATCTGAGCTGCTGTTTAATCTTGCTCGCCCGCGGCGCGCGGATAGCGTTCATCGAAGTAATAAAAGAAGCGTGGAAGCGTCCCTACGTCCTCTTTCAAGACGAAGACGCGCTTGTTGCGCAAGATCTCTGAAACCTCGCTCTCGGGGTCCAGCACGTTTCCGAACTTGCGGGCTCCCACCGGGCAAACTTCCAGGCAAGCGGGTTGCCCACCCTCGCGCGTGCGGTGCAGGCAGAAGTGGCACTTCTCCATCACACCCTTTTCTCTCGGACGGTTGGAGAGATAGGACATGTTGGGGTTGACGTCCCCCTCTGGCCCCGGCGCCAGATCCGGCTCGTTGAAGTTGAAGCGCCGGGCCCAATAAGGACAAGCGGCTTCACAGTAACGACAACCGATGCACCAGTCGTAATCGATGACCGTAATGCCATCGGACTCCGTCCACGTGGCCTCCACCGGACAGACCTTCGTGCAAGGCGGGTCTGCGCACTGGTGGCACTGAATGGGCATGTAGAAGTGGTCCCCGTCGGGCACCGTTGGCTTCTCGTACTCGTGGTTACCAGCTTCGATGTCCAACGTGCCCGTGGGCATTTCCAGCACGCGAATGTATTGCACTTGGGGCGAGCGACTCTGGTTGTTCTCTTCCACGCAGGCGTAGACACACTTGCGACAGCCGATGCAGCGACTGAGATTTAGGGCATACACAAACTCGACTCCTTCTTTGGGTCGAATGTCCCTCAGATTGGGCTCGATGTCATAGCGCTCGGCCACCTTGGCAGAAATCCGCGCGAGGGCCTGCTGCATCTCGCCCTCGTTCATCTCCTTGTAATGCTTTTGAATGAAGGCATCGACCGTGGGGATGTCATCCGCGTCCAGTTCGAGCAAGGGGCTGAGCGCCGCGACGGCGGCAGCCATTCCCGTGACCGCTGCACCGCTGTTGCGTAGAAAGCTTCGACGCGAGAGCCCCAGTCCGTCCTGGTGCGGCGAGGCGGGTTGTTCCTGTTGTTGGCACATGCTTTTCTCTTCCTTACTCGTGATCCAGGGGGGCGCTCGACGATCGCTGGCGGCGCAGAGGATTGCGCTTGCCCGCTGCTCTATGGATTGGGTTCCGTTCAGTGGCATGCATGCGCAACGTCTCCGGTGCCGGCAAGGGCGCGACTGGACGAAACGCCGGGTGGTGTGGGTCGTGGCACTCCGTACAGAGCATCAGCCGCCGGGCCGGGGATCCAATCTCCCAAGAGCCCCGAGACTTGCCGTGAATTCCAGCAGACCAGTCGCGAAACGTGGGCCCATGGCAACTGGCGCAGAGTTGCTCCGCCTGTGCAAAACCAATCTCGACACTTCCTGGCAGGATCAGCCTGTTGCGATTCTCGCGCGAGTGACAGTTGAAGCAGCGAGCGTTGAGCCCGTGCTCCAGCTTGATTTCCAGGTGCTGTTGACGGCGCTCCGACTCCTCCAGGCCAGATTCGAAAATGCCGTGACAGGCATCGCAGCTCATCTCAACTCCGCCCATCAAGGAGCTCGGGGGGTCCCCCATGACCCTGCGAGACTCCGCCGGATCGATGTCCGCCGGGGAGATTTCCGCCCTGACACCTGAAGGCACCGCGCCACTCCCGGAACCGAGGATAAACCAGGCGGCGAGGACGAGAAAGATGAGCGGGATGAAGATTCGCATCGATGGATGGGGTCAGGCCTCCAATATAAGGACCCTACCTTCTTCATCTCTCCGCTGACCAGATAATCGGACTTAAATATCCCCTTTGATGTCCAAGGCCAGCCCTATTCGTCACCCCAACCCACATCCGGCCCCCCCCCCAAGCAGTTCAGCCCAGGACGGCTCTCAGCTCCTGGACCAAATCGGTCCGGGCAACAGACTTCACGTCACCCGTTTCCAGATTCTTGATCTGCGCAGAACCGTCCGTCCATTCATCCTCACCCACGACGACGGCCAATGGGAATCCCCGGCGGTCTGCGTACTTGAGTTGGGCTCCCAGCTTCTTGGGCTCGGGATAGAACTCCACCTGCAACCCTGCGCGCCGTAAATCGGCGCACAGCGCGAAGTACTCATCGCGGTGGTCCGCCGAGAAGAACGGCACAAAAACTTCAGCGGTCGAGGTGCGGCTCGACACTTGCCCCAACTCCTCCATGGCGGCCAACAAGCGGTCCACCCCCAAGGATGCCCCCACACCGGGCAAACGCTGTTTGGTGTAAACCTCTGCCAAGTTGTCGTAGCGGCCCCCTGAGCAAACGCTGCCGATGGTGGGAAGGTCATCGAGGAACGTCTCGAAGATCGTTCCCGTGTAGTAATCCAGCCCGCGGGCGATGGAAACGTCGAGGCACACGCGGTTCTCGGGAACGCCTGCGGCCTTGGCAGCAGAGAGCACCTGCCGCAACTCAAGCAGGCCCTGTTCACCAAGCTCACTCCCCGCGACCAGCGGCTGCAATTGATCGAGCACTTGGGCTTGATCCCCTTGCAGTGCCGTCAATGCCAGAACCTCCTGTGCCTGCTCGGGGCTGACGCCTGCTGAGTTCTGCAACTCCTGGGAGACCTTCTCCGCCCCGATCTTGTCGAGCTTGTCAATGGCCCGCAGCACCACCGTCGCTTTGTCCGTCAACCCCAGGCGCTCCAGCAATCCGCTGAGCACTTTACGATTGTTGATGCGCACCTGAAAGCCCTCGAAACCAAGCGCCAGGAACAAGTCGTGAATCACCAGCAGGGTCTCCACGTCCGAGCTCATGCTCTCGGTCCCGATGGTGTCAAAGTCGCATTGCACAAACTCGCGGTAACGCCCGCGCTGCGTGTTCTCGGCGCGCCACACCGGTGCGATGTGATAACGCTTGAACGGCGTCCCAAGTTTCCCCATGTGTTGCGCACAAAAGCGCGCGAAGGGAACGGTCAAGTCGAAGCGCATGCCCACGTCCCGTCCGCCTCCGTCCTGGAAGCGATACATCTGCTTGTCCGACTCTGCGCCCCCCTTGCCCGTCAGGACATCGATGTACTCCAGCACCGGCGTGTCGATGGGAACGAAGCCATAAGAACGATAGACGTCACGGGCAGTGTCGATCAAGCGTTCGCGGGCAATGGCGAGGGCCGGTAAGAAGTCGCGGAAGCCTTTGAGGGTGCGCGGCTGGATTTTCGGGGCTGACATGCGGATCAGGAAACAGCGAAGTGAAAAGGCGATGGTGCAGCGCAGGATAGTCTCCCCCCCTGCTCCGACCAGCGGACTAATCAGAATCGACCGGTGCTCCCCTGACTTTTTCCCGGACCCCGCTGGGGAATCGCTCCCGGCCGGGCGGATCCTGCTAGCGATTCCCGAGGTGGGGTCGTATTCCCCCCTTGAGCCCCCTACTCTGGGCCCTCCCAATGCCCATGCACCCTCGCCTCACTCCTCTTCGGCTGCTTCTGATTCTGACTGCGCTTCCCCTTTGGGCCTGCGATTCGGAGCAAGCTGCGGGTGAGAACGAACTCGCCAAACTGCCCCCCGAGACCAATGTGTTGCTCGTCACGATGGACACCACTCGGGCAGATCGCATTGGGTCCTACGGTCACTCTGCAGCCCAAACACCGGTGCTCGACGGCCTGGCCCGAGAGGGCGTGCGCTTCTCCCGCGCCTACGGCCACGTGCCCTTGACGCTACCCACTCATGCCAGCATCTTGACCGGCACGCTGCCCCCTGAGCACGGCATTCACGACAACGGCCGGCGCGCCTTGAGCAACGAGTTGACCACGCTCGCTACGGTCTTTAAGCAGCGCGGCTATCGCACAGGGGCTTTTGTCAGCGCCATCGCGCTCGACCGTTCTTTTGGGCTCGATCAGGGCTTTGACGTCTACGATGACGAACTCAACTCGGGAACCGTGAAGGCGGGCCGAATCATTCACAGAGCGGGCGACCAAACGACCGATCGCGCCCTTCAGTGGTTGCAACAGGGAGAGCAACCGTTCTTCCTGTGGGTCCATTACTACGACCCCCACGCGGAGTACTCGCCACCGGTAGAGTTCGCCGGGCTCGATGCCTACGACGGCGAGATCGCCTTCATGGACCGCGAGGTCGGACGCCTGCTCGATTGGCTAGAGACCAACCGGCTGCGAGCCAATTCCCTGGTCGTGGCCATCGCCGATCACGGGGAGAGCCTTGGCGAAAAAGGCGAGCACACCCACGCCAGCTTGATCTACGACGGCACACAACGCATTCCATTCTTGCTCTCCTCGCCTGGTTGCTTGCCAGCAGGATTGGAATTGCAGCAACCGGTAGGCCAGTCGGATCTCTTCCCGACCTTGATGGAACTCTTCGATTGGGCCACTCCGGTGCAGGTCTCGGGAACCAGCCTGGTGCCACTCATACGAGGCGAGAGTGCAGAGTCCCGCGACATTTGGCTCGAGAGCGAGTACGCAGCGCTCAACTTTGGTTGGAGTCCGCTGCATGGAATTGTGCACGAGCGCTGGAAGTACATCGCGGCTCCAACCCCTGAACTCTACGACTTGCTGGCAGACCCCGGCGAACTCAATAACCTCGCCGCTTCCGACCCTGCGCTTGTGGAGCGCTTGCAAGCGCGCATGCAACGCCTGCTCGATTCGCTCGGTACGTTTGGATCTGACCTGGCGCAGACCGGCCCCGACCTGGCGAAGGGCCTCAGCAGCCTCGGCTATGTGCAAGGACTTGGGAATTCGGGCCCAGACTCGAACTCCTCCACGATCAATCCGATCGAGCACATCGACACCCTGGAGCAGTATCACGCCGCCATCGGCTTCGGCAACGTGGGCGAATACAAGCGCATGCTCGTCCCACTGGAAAAGGTAGCCGCAGCCTTTCCCGATGCCGCTGGCTTCCGCACTCAGCTCGGGGATGTCTACCGCCGTTTGGGCCGCCTGGAGGAGGCACGCCGCGAGCTCGACGCCGCTCTCGAACTGAATGTCGCCTACGACCCGGCACACTTCTACCTTGCAGAGCTCGAACGAGGACTGGGGAACTATCCCGAGGCGATCCGCGGCTACCGCGCCAACCTTGTCTTGCGGCCCGACTACTTGCCCGCCCGCGAACGCCTGGGTGCGTTGCTGGCCCTGACCGATGAAACCATCGAAGCGCTGGCCATCTTCCAAGCGCTGGTGACCTTGGAGTCGAAGCAACCCCGGCACTGGTTGAGCCTGGCAGATGTGCAACGCATGCTCGGCAAGACTGTCGAGCAAGTCCGTTCCCTCGAACAGGCCCTGTCCCTCGACCCGGGAGACCTCGGGACCCAAAATCTATTGGCCTGGGTCCTCGCCACTTCCCGCGACAACGGTGTGCGCAACGGCGCACGCGCGCGACTGCTCGCCGAGGGCTGTGTCGAAGCTTCCGGTCGCGGGCATCCTGAACCGCTCTTGACCCTGGCTGCGGCCCTCGCTGAGACGGGAGACTTCGCCGCCGCCAGAAGCATCATCCGCGAAGCCATCGAACTCGCCAAGACATCCCGGCCGCCAGAAACGGTCACCGACTTGCAAACCCACGAGCAAGTTTTGCTCGCGGGCAAGCCTCTGCGCGAATAGGACTGCTCAGGACTCCTGAAACAGGAACGCCTTCTCGACTAGGTCCTCGATCTCTCCATCGCTCAGCTTCAATTGATCGATGACTTCCGAGGGCAAGGGCTTGCGCATCTCTTCGTTCTTCGCCTTGTAGGTGTTGTTCGCGATGTGGTTGGCCGCGGCAATAATAGAGACCAGGGCGGCTTCGGTTTCCAACATGCCCAGGCAGTGGTGACGGCCGATGGCGCGCACGGCAACCGTGGGCAATCCCCAGCGG
>JBLIMI010000122.1:0-8169 GCA_047638655.1 Minisyncoccia bacterium
TATTCAAAGTTGAAGCAAGGCTGGAAAATTGTTCCACGTCACGAATGCGCCGCGTCTGATTTTAACCCGCAGCTAAGGTCTTGCCACTCATTGCTCCGATCGGAGCAGTGGCCCCCTTTCCTTCATTAGAGCAACCATGGCCCGCCACAAGCGAAAAATCAAACTCATCAAACCGCGGTTCCAGAATCAACTGACGTTGATCTTCATGGGGATCTCGAGCTTGGGCATTTTGATGCAGTGCATTCTCTTTTATTCGGCGTTGGGCAAGCTCGCGGCGGACCTGCCGTCGGACGGTTCGCTACTTATGGAGCAGATGAACGGGACCTTGTTATGGGTTCTCGGAATCACGCTACTCGCCATCCTGCCTTTGACTTATGTCATCGGGGTATTGACCACCTTCCGGGTGGCGGGACCAATGTACCGCATGGAAAAGCACCTCAGGGGAATCGCTAAGGATGGCTACACCGGTCCGTGCACGATTCGCAAGGGCGACAAGCTCCAAGGGTTGGTGGAAGAGTTGAATGTTGCGACGCGCAGTCTGGCTGCGAGAGAAGCCATCGACACAAGTCATGTGGACTCCGCTGTGCGCAAGGCTGCCTGAACGCGGCACCCTACCCACGAAAATCCGTTCGCCCCTCCAACATGCAGCTTCGCTCCAAGATCATCGCTAGCCTGTCCTTTGTGATGGGGCTGTACGTTATCAGCGACTACTTCATCGTGCAGTCCACGTTTGTTCGTAGCATCAACGAGTTCGAACAGGCTCAAGCTCAAGCGACAACGGTCGGTGTCAAGCAAGCGCTCGAACAGGAATTGCGCGTCCTTGATGGCAGGGCGCTCGATTGGGCGCAAGCCGATGGCAGCGCGGAGTTCCTCCAGGGCACACGTCCTTCGTATCGGGACATGCGCCTGGGTCCCAATGTCCTCGGAACGGAGTCTTTGGATCTGCTCTACCTCTGTGACAACGCTGGTCGTGTGTTGTGGGGCAAGTACCGTCATCCGGACGTCGTCCCTGGCGCGCAGTCGGAAGATGCCTTAGAGCTTCGCCCCGAGGGAGAACTCCTCTCAGACGGATTTCGCACTGGCTGGCGTGCGGAAGACAGGGCCCGGGGCATCACCCGCGCCCAAAAAGGGTTCCTCGACACGGAGTTGGGACCGCTCATGCTTGCGACTCAGCCCGTTGGCGGATCGTCGACCGGTGGAGCCTGTGGCTTTGTGGTTTTGGGCAGATTCATCTCTCAAGAGAGGATTGAGGCCGTGGAAGGCAGGACCCACGCCACGAACTTGAGGGTGTGGTTCCATGATGAATCGCAAGCGCCCGCCGACGAGTCAGCTTATGTGTCCCAGTTCAACGGCGAGCCACTGATCAAACTGCAGGATGAAGACGTACTGCAGGTCTATCACATGATCCAAAGCCCCTTAGGGGAGGGCGCAGGAGAGGGAGGGGCTTCGTGGCTGGTCTTGCGCGCAGACGTCTCACGGGAGATCTCCAAGATTGGTGCGGCCGGTGCGAGATCCGCGTTGATTTCGACCTTAGCAGCTGGCTTGATCTTGATGTACGTGCTTGTTGGCCTGCTGCAGCGGACCGTCCTAAAACCAATCGGTGCGCTGATGACGAATGCTGTTCGAGTAGGCGAAGACGATACCGCCGATGTACGTTTCGATCTCGATCGAGAGGATGAGGTAGGGGTTCTCTCCCGCGAGTTCGACAACATGATGGAGAAGCTAGCCGCTTCTCGTGCCGCCTTAGTTGACACGGCGCGCGAGGCAGGCAAGTCCGAGATCGCTACGGGGATCTTGCACAACGTGGGGAACGTCCTAAACAGCGTCAACGTTTCCACTTCTATGCTCACCAAGCAGGCGGATGAGCTGGCCACGCAGGATCTTGAAGCTCTGAATGACATCATCGCCGAGCATGCAGCGGATCTCGCTGGATTCATGGCGAGCGACCCTCGGGGGAAACACTTCCAGCCCTTCTTGAGCGCCTTGACCACAAAGTTGACCCGCGGGAAAGCTGGTCTATCGCAAGAGCTCGAGGCACTGAATTTTGGCATCGGGCGCATCCGGGACCTGGTCAATTCCCAGCAGGACTACGTTACGAGGGCCGAAGTGATCGAGAACTGCGATCTCGGTGCGCTCGTGGAACGTGCCTTCGAGGTCAGCGAGAACGTAGATGCGGTTCACCGCGGAATCGAGTTCAAGCGCGAGTTTGGGGATGTTCCGAAGATTCCGCTTGATCGTTACAAGACCTTGGAGATCTTGGTGAACCTTATTCAGAACGCCCGTCAAGCGATGGCTGAGGGAGGCGAGCACTCAATGTGCCTAAGCGCCCGTTTGCTTGCACCGACTCCTGACATGGTCCGTTTAGAAATTGAAGACAACGGTATTGGGATCTCACCAGACCACCTATCCAGGGTTTTCGATCATGGGTTTTCCACCAAACCCAGAGGCCATGGTTTTGGCCTGCACTCTGCTGCAAACGCAGCCACAGAAATGCACGGTTCACTGACTGTGCGCAGCCCGGGCCCTGGCCAAGGCGCTACTTTTATTCTCGAACTACCCACCCGAGTATCACAGCTATCCAGTCTCAAGTCATGAGTGACAACACCAACCGCAGAATCCTGCTGATCGATGACAACCCCGCCATTCATGAGGACTTCAAGAAGATCCTCACGCCGGCGCTGGTCCACGACGCGGGTTTCTCTGACATGCGATCTGCATTCCTTGGTGCTGGGGAAGAGCCGGGACCAAAGGTGACGGTTGAGAGCTTCGAGCTGATCTTAGCCTCTCAGGGGCAAGAGGGGTTCGATCTTGTGTGCGAGGCCTGCGCTGAGAACAAGCCGTTTGCTATGGCCTTTGTTGACATGCGTATGCCCCCCGGTTGGGACGGCGTCGAGACCATTGCCAAGCTGTGGGAGAGAGATCCGAATCTTCAAGTGGTCATCTGTACGGCTTACTCGGACTACACTTGGGAAGAGACCATTCAAATCCTGGGCAAGAGCGATCGTCTCTTGATCCTCAAGAAGCCTTTTGACGCGATCGAGATCACGATGCTGGCCTCGGCCTTCGTTTCCAAGTGGAACATGGGGGCCAGAGAGAAGGAGTACCTCGAGAACATCGTTCGCGCTGAACAAGAAGCCCGCGCCTATGCAGCTTCCCTTGAGACCGTCAACCGTGCGCTGGTGACGTCGAAGGCTTCAGCAGACATGGCCATTGATCTTAGGACGGAATTCTTGGTGCAGGTCAGCAATGAGATGCAGGTACGACTCTCGGAAGTTCTCGGCATGGTAGTGGACTACTCGGAGGGCGCGCTCGACGGGCCTCCTGCTGAGTTGGAAATTGCTCTCGACGTGAGTCGGCGCCTGCTTGGAACGCTTGATGAGGTCATGGACGTGACCTCGTTGGAGCAGGGCAAGCAGTTTGTTGGCTGCGCGCTATGCTCGCCTGTGGCGATTGCTCAAGAGGTCGCCACGGAACTCCGAGAGCAGGCCACGAACAAGGGCTTTGAACTTGAGGTCCTGATCGAGGCTGGGGTGCCCGACGAGTTCAGGAGCGAGCCCAAGGGATTGCAACAGATCCTTCGTAGCCTGACGCAGAACGCTATCAATCACACCGAGAAGGGCGGAGTGTGCATTGCGCTCAAGTGCGGCGTGGCGGAGGGCTGGCAACGGCCACAAGTGATTTTCGAAGTTCGCGACACGGGTGCCGGAATAGAACACGAGCGCCTGGGTAACATTTTCGAACCCTTCGAGCGCTCGCAGGCGGGGGGCGCGGGCTATGGCTTTGGCTTGGCTTTGGCGCGCCGTATGGCAACTCTCCTCGGTGGAGAAATTACTGTTCGCAGTGAGGTTGGCAGCGGCACCTGCTTCAGTTTTGAGTTGGGCTACGATCACGTTGAGAGCTCAACTCACTGATTAGACTGCTCGCGTCAAGAAGGCCTCCGCCTTCTCGGCGGGGACGGGGGGGCTGACCAGGAAGCCCTGGAACTCGTTGCACTGGAGCACCTCGAGAAATGCCCGCTGGCTCTCGGTTTCCACGCCTTCAGCGATGACATTGAGATTCAGGCTACGCCCCATCAAAATGATGGAGGTGGCAATCGCCGCATCGTCTGCTTTGGCTGTGATGTCTCGTACGAACGATTGGTCAATCTTGAGTGCATCGATGGGGAAGCCTTTCAGATAGCTCAAGGACGAATAGCCCGTACCAAAGTCGTCGATGGAGAGGTAGATGCCCATGGCCTTCAGTCGTTGAAGCGTATTGACAGTGTCCTTCAAGCTGTGCATCAACATGCTCTCGGTGACTTCTAACTCCAGCAACGAGGGGGATAGGCCTGTTCGTTCCAGAATTTCTGCCACGGTATCGCAAAGTGAGTTCTTGCGGAATTGCACGGGCGACAGGTTGACTGCCATGCGAACTGGCATGAATCCGCCTTGCTCCCATTGCTTGACTTGCCGACATGCTGTTTCAAGCACCCATTCACCGATAGGGACAATCAAACCAGTCTCTTCCGCGAGAGGAATGAACTGCCCGGGAGACACCATCCCCAATTCAGGATGCTGCCAACGTACAAGTGCTTCGAAGCCCACAACTGCCTGGGTAGCGATGTCTACTTTCGGCTGATAGAAAACAACGAGTTCATTGCGGTCGAGGGAATTACGCAGGCTGCGCTCCAGAGTCAAGCGCTCGAAGACCCAGCGGTTCGTCGAGCTTGTATGGAAGTGGAGCGTGCTGCCCTCGTCTTGACGGGCATACGTGGCGGCCTTTTCTGCGAGGTGCAGCAGATTGTTGCCTTCGTTGGAGTCTCCGGGGCTGGTCGCGATGCCGATCTCGACCGAGTCGTATTGACCGTTGCCTTCCTTCATCAAGCATTCGTGAATCTTGTAGCCAAGGCGCGCCGCATCCTGGAGACGTCCAAGTTCAGGGACTAGCAGAACGTAGCATTCTTCGTTCAAGCGGCTGATGACGATGTGGCCCTTGGGATGGCTGATGAGGCCGCCTTGCTCGAATTCGCGAACGGACCGGCTGAGTTGGTTGGCGAAGGTATCGGGAAGACTCTGATTCTGTGATGCGCCGCAAGTGGCGCGAACGGCCAGGACACAGACGACTTCGTCACTTCCGCGTGATTGCTCGATGGCCAGTGAGACCAATCGTGGAAAGCCTGAAGTGGTTGCAATGGAACGAGCCGAACCAAACTTGCCCAGGGGGTCTGTACGCAAGAGTGTGTCGTCCAGCAATCGTTCGACGTACGCGATGGCGCCATCTAGTCGTCGTTCAATCAGGTCCGAGTTCATCGGCGTTTCCAGGAATTCAGTGGCGCCAGCAGCACAGGCTTCATCAATCCATGAACTATTGGCATGGTCGTGCAACATCACGATTGGCATTGAATCGCAGGCGTAATTGGCGCGAACCGCTGCGCACAGTTTGAGAGCTTCCTCAGGTTTTTTGCAGGCGTCGATCAAGATAACGTCTGGGAGGTCACGCTCGAGCGTTTCGAAAGTCGCGCCAAAAGTGGTGCGCTGGATGCGGTAGCCGGCATGACAAAGCATGGACTGCAGCGTTCCTTCATCGAGGTTCGGGGCCTCTGAAGCCAGGACCAAGGACTTGAAACGGGGCTCGGTAGTGGGAGATTCCATTGAGATGCGGTGGGGTCGGGACGGGGGCGGGGCACTTATTTTTCGACCACCGGCATCAAAGTCCTGAAGACGGCGGTTCCCATGGATCGGGTTTCAAGGCCCCTGGGAGCCAGTTTCGGGAACCAGCGTCTTTCCAGGTCCCTTGAAGCGTGTGAATGGAAACCGGCGCAGGTTGTGGGATTTGATTCGGGGCCTTCAGAGACAGGACCCGAGGGACCGAAAACAAGGCAAGACCCCCTAGTCACCCTGTCCCTCTCTTCCTTATTCGCGTCGTATGTCCGAGACATTCATTGGTCGGCAAGCCATCTACGATCGCTCTTTAGGCATCCATGCCTACGAGTTGTTGTACCGCTCGGGAACGGTTGTCAACGCCGCGACCCACGTGGACGGGGACAAGGCAACGGCCCGTGTCTTGGTAAATGCGTTTCTGGAACTTGGCGCAGGGAGATTGGCGGGCGAGGCTGTTTGCTTCATCAATCTGACCGAGCCCTTCCTGACCGGGAAGCTACCTTTGCCACTGCCCGCGGAACGCGTAGTGATCGAAGTCCTGGAGGATGTGCTTCCTACCCCGGAAGTGATCGAAGGCGTCAGGCGCTTGAAGGCACAGGGCGTAAAGGTGGCCATGGATGACTACATCCACCGTGAGGAAAACGACGAACTGTTGGCGCTCTGCGACTATGTCAAGATCGACTTGAAGGCGCAGGGACGTGAGGAGACCGCCAAGCTCGTCGGGCTGCTCAGGCCCTACGGAATGAAGCTGCTAGCCGAGAAGGTGGAAACCGAAGAGGAGATGGAGTTCTGCAGGGAGCTTGGATTCGACTACTTCCAGGGTTACTTCCTGACCAAGCCCGAGATCGTTGAAGGCCGGAGTGTGCCTACCAATCGCATGGCTTTCCTACGCATGCTCTCGCGACTGCTTGATCCCAATGTTGAGATGGAGGAGCTCCAAGAGATAATCAGTCAGGATGTCTCCTTGGCCTATCGCTTGCTGCGATACGCCAACTCGAGCATCTACGGTCCCAGTCAACCGATCACCGCCATCGGGCAAACTCTGGTGATGCTCGGTCTCAAAGCGATACGGAAAATCGTGAGCCTGATCATCCTTGTGGAGCTCGACGACAAGCCTGGCGACTTGCTGGCGCAATCGTTGGTTCGCGCCAAAATGTGTGAAGTGCTGGCACAACGGGTTGGCGTGAAGGACACCTCGGCTTACTACACCGTTGGCTTGCTTTCGACGCTTGATGCGCTAACGGGTTCGCCGATGGCCACCGTACTGGAAGACATGCCTCTGGCCCCCGAGCTTGAGGAGGCGCTATTGGGCGTGAAAGGAGATTTAGGTGATGCGTTGAATTGCGTCATGGCCTTCGAGCGGGGCGAGTGGATGAGCACCTCTTTTCGAGAACTCAACCCTACGCAGTTGACCGAGTGCTACGCCGATGGCGTTGAGTACAGCCGCGAGATCTGGAATGCCATGCCGAAAAACGAACCTTGGTCAAAAGCGAGCTAGGCGGACGCTTCTGCGATCGACTCGAGCTCTTCCCAGCGTTCGTAGGCGGCGGCCAGTTCCTTCTCCAATTGCTCCAGACGGGTCGTATCCGCAGCGATTGCCTCTTTGTCGCGCTTGAAGAACTCCGGCTGAGCCATGGCACTGTGGAGATCTTCCTTGCTCCCCTCGAGTTTTTCGAGTTTGGCGGGTAACGCCTCGAGTTCGTGCTTCTCCTTGAAGGTCAGGCGCCGCGGCTTGACTTCCTTGGGCTTGGACTTCTTACCGACAGACTTTGCTTGCTCCGCTTTAGCGGGTTGTTCCTCACGGAGCTTGCGTTCTAGCCAATCGGAGTAACCTCCAACGGACTCCCTGACCTTTCCGCTATCGCTAAAAATGATGCAGGACGTCACTACATTGTCGAGGAAGACCCGGTCGTGGCTCACCACTAGCAAGGTGCCGGAGTAACCAACCAGCAACTCCTCGAGCAACTCGAGGGTCTCAAGGTCCAGGTCGTTGGTGGGTTCGTCGAGCACCAAAACGTTGGCGGGGCGTGCCAGCAGTTTCGCCAGTTGTAGCCGGTTGCGTTCGCCCCCCGAAAGATTCGTGATCGGCCCCTGGATTTGGCTTGGACTGAACAGGAAGTCCTGCAAGTAGCCCATGACGTGCCGGTGTTGGTCTCCGACTTGAACGCTGTCGCCCTCGTCGCAAACGTTTTCGCGCACCGTCTTGCTTTCGTCCAGGGAGTCGTGAAGCTGATCGAAGTGACCGACTTCCAGGTTGGTGCCATGCCTCACTTCACCTTCCGTCGGATCTAACTCTTCCAGGATGATCCGAAGCAGCGTGGTCTTGCCGGACCCATTCGGGCCCACCAAACCAATTCGATCGCCCCGTTGAATTTCGGTGGAAAAATTCGAGATCACGGTCTTGTCGCCAAAGCGTTGAGTAAGCCCCTTCGCTCGCAACACAAGTTGCCCGGTGCGCCCACCTTCCTGCAACTGTGCACGTACGGATCCCGTTCGGTCGCGGCGCTCGGCGCGTTCCTCGCGCATGGCC
>JBLIMI010000123.1:0-8155 GCA_047638655.1 Minisyncoccia bacterium
AGCACCAGTGTGACTTCACGCGGAAGGCGCTCTCCGCTCCCGGCGGCCCGCACCGGGAGGCCCGCCATCAATAGAAATGTCCCTTCACCAGTGGCGGGATCTGGATGAGCCAATAGAGAGGCACTCAGCCCCACCCCTTCCAGCAAGTAAGACAGACGAAACGGTCCAGGTTCTGCGAGGTGAGGACTCGAGAGCTGCAAGCGTTTGCCAGCCGGGTCGAGTGCCTTCTTCATCAAGGGATGGCTGGGCGAGTAAGCGACGGAGAGGGGCCGCAGCTCGTCAATCGTGACATCGATTGTCCAGGGCACTGAATTCGAAAGCGCCTCGCTGCGCGGCAAGATGTAGTCCACGCGATCCCCATCCACGTCCAGAATGTGCTCGTAGCTCAGGCGCAAGTGCTGGCGTCCCCCCGCCGGCACGGGAAAGACGCTTGAGCGAATGAGGTTGTAGCCTGCGAACTCGAGCAGCGCGGGGTCTTTCAAACGGCGAACGATGTCGTCGTAGGTGCGCCGGGCTTCGCCGTGGGGCAACAAGCGGGCGGTCGGCTCGAGTGCGCTCCCGTCGAATAGGAAGTCCGTTACGACCGCGCCATCGGGCACAGGCAGCAACAACACCGCGTCGGAGTCGGAGTGACCCCCATTGGTGAGTCGGATGTCGAGGGTCGTTCGTGCGATGCGTTCGCGGATTTGGACGCGGGCATCGACACGGGTGATGGTCACCCCTCGCTGCCCCTGACTCAATGAAAACGCCCGGGCCTGGGGCATGATCACGTGTGAAACTCGCGACCAATCGAAAGCGGGTCGGTTCGTGTGCTGAGCGTGTGCGGGGCTGGCGAGAAGCCCCAAGACTCCTGCGGCCAGGCCCAGGAGGGGCTTTCTGTGCCCTGCGAGCCAGCGGCTCTTGCCAATTTTTTGCTTCATGTCCATCCGTAGGTCTCCCGGGGAATTCCCCCATTGGTTCTACGGAATGTACGACGCGGGCCCCGTCTCCTTGGTAACAAGGTAGTAACGGGGCCCGCTCTGGCAGAAAGCGCTTCTTACTCGCTCACAGTCTCGAAACTGACCTCGATCGTCACCTTACCGCTGAAATTCATCTTGGAGGAGTAGGTTGCGCCGCCTTGATCGGGATCCCGAACGGTCTCCGACACCGACTCCAGGACCGCGTTCAATTCAAGCGTGAAGGCTTGGTTCGCGTCCATGTTCCACTGCAGTTCGCCTTCAACATCTAGGCTGGTCACCGTTGTTTCGGTCGCGCTGCCATCGGCCACGGGAACGCGAGACAGGTCAGTGGCCTCCACTTCCTCCTGCTTGTACTCGCCTTCAATGCTGAGAACGGCCACGCGCACGCCGTCCACTTCAGTCATGCGCACCAGTGTCACAGATAGATCGCCGCTGACATCTTTGAGTTTTACTGCGCTCAGGTCCGTTTCATCAGACAGGCCCAAGCCAAGGTCCCCCGCAGGGAGCATGAGTTTGCGAATCACCATCGGGTCCAAATCCCATGAATCGCCAGCCACAACCTCTTCGTCGGACACAAAACCCACCAGGTCCAGACGGGCGTCGAGTTGATCTAGCATGTCCGGTTGTTCCTTGCGCCCAAGCCACTCCCGGTCGTACTCCTGCGCCGTCTCGTTCCAGTGGAAGGCCACTTTTTCTCCCTCCAGTTCGTGGGCAGCGTCCCAAGAGGAGACCTCGGGCTCGCTGGGCGCCGCTTCGAAGAATAATTTACCGTCACCTGCGAGGGTCTCGTATTGGCGCACGATGGCTGTGGGACGTTTGGCATTCGCAGCCTCATAGTGATCACGAACGGAGACGTCGATGCCTCGGGCCGTTTCGATGACAAGCTGCGGCAGAAAGGCACTGGGAACGGGTTCCCCGCCCATTTCGACAGTGAAGCCATTCGCGCTGAGCGAAACCCGGCTGCTGAAGCTCTTTTGGATCACGGTTCCCTCCGCCGGGTGGAAGAGGAGCCGATGGCTTTCGGTGGCCGGAGTGCCGAGGAGCGGAAGCGTGAGGGAGGTCAGAAACAAGCAGAGGATCATGGGAAGGGCTACGGGCTGAATGATGGAGTCGAGTGATGTTCGAGGACTGAGTGGCGCCCGCTCGCCGGCCCCTTCGCACAATTTCGAAATTTTGCTCCTGGTGCCTCTCAGGGACCGGGAGGCCGCTCTTTCACCGATCTCCATCTGCTAGCCTTGGCCCATGTCAATTAGCGAGCGAAGCATCGGGATGGAGCGCCCATGAAACGGCTCACTCGATTCGCACTTCTGAGCTTGCTGCTGTACGCCGGCACGGAGTGCGCGGCCTTCCTGGGGCTCTTGGCCCTCAGGGCGGCAGCGGGTGTCGAGTACGGCCCCTTGAGCGTCGAGGAGCTCCCAGCGGGCGTCGCGACAGAAGTCGAGAGATTGCTCGAGGGGGAATTCAAGTACTTGCAACTCGACCCCGTGCTGGGTTGGTCCCAACAATCGAAGGGGGCCAGCGGGCTATACGAGGCCAATGGCCAGGGATTGCGGGGAAGTCGAGAGTACGCCCCCACGCCCATTGCAGAGATCACTCGCATCGCAACCTTTGGGGACTCCTTCACCCACGGGGATGATGTGCCCGCTGCAGGAACCTGGCAAGTCGCTCTGGAATCCGAGCTTGTCGATGGGGAAGTGCTCAACTTCGGCGTCCCCGCCTTCGGACCAGGGCAGGCGTACCTGCGCTACCAAGGACGCGGGCGAGAGTTCGCACCCAACGTGGTACTGATCGGTTTCATGGCAGAGAACATCCAACGGGCGATCAATGTCTGGCGACCGTTCTACCGCTCCAACTACAGCTTTCCGCTAACGAAGCCGCGCTTCGTCGTCGAGCAGGGCCAACTGGAGCTCATTTCCAATCCGCTCACCACTCTGCAGGACTACAAACGCCTGCTCGAAGTTCCAGAGTCGGTGTTGCCCTTGATCGCGCTTCACGACAGCCAGTTCAAGGCCCAGTACGTGAGTTCCCCGTTCGACCTCTCGCCAGCGCTACGCCTCTCCAAGCTGCTGCGCTACGCGTTCACCAAACGCAACGCGGGAGTGCTCACAGCGGACGGCGCCTACAACACTTCCCATGAAGCCTTCGGAGTGGTTTGCGAGACCCTCGCTGCCTTCAGCAAGACTGTGAGTGCGGACGGTGCCTTGCCGTTGATCATCGTCTTCCCCAATGAAATTCTCGCCAAGGGCTCCCGCCAAGGGCCTGCCTACCAACCCCTGCTGGCCTGGCTCAAGGACCAGCGCCTGGACCATGTGGATTTACAGGGCGCCTTCGACCGCTACCTAGACGGCCCGGTCTCAGACGAATTGCGAGCAGGAAGCAACGGCCACTACTCGGCAAAAGCCAATGCAATGGTCGCCCACTTCCTGCGCGATGAGTTGACGAACCGGGGTTGGGCCAAGCCGCGGAAGTGAGTCCCGCGGGCAGCAGGGATCAACCAACGCCCATGTTCACGAGCTGAATCACGAGGGCTTGGTACTCATCCCAGCCCGCATCCCCGGGCATCAAGGTCGGGAGCAGATCGTTGGTTTCCAAGGGATCCGCGATGATGTCGTAGAACTCGTCCGACTGCCCGATGCTCCTGATCAGCTTGTACTGAGCCGTGCGCAAACAACGGTCGTGCCGGGTGTACGGTCCGAGACCGTTGGGCTGGAAAATTTCTGCGTAGACCGTCGAGCGCAGGGACGCAGTGCCGGGCTGAAAGTACGGAACCATCGAGACGGAATCATCCGCGGTGACCGATGAGCCAGCCAGCTCTGCGAATGTGGCAAACAGATCCGATGACGAAACCAACGCGTCGCACTCGTACTTCGCCACGCCCGGCCCTTTGATGATGAGCGGCACGTTGATGCCTTGCTCGTACACCGAGCCCTTCGCGTGGGAAGGATCGTAGGGTGCTTCCGTGGCCTGCCCCGCAGTCCCGTTGTCCCCAAGGAAAATCACGAGGGCTTCGGGGTCCACTCGCTCCAGGGTTGAGAGCACTCGCCCCAATTCCGTGTCCATGGCCTCCGCCGCTGCTTTGATGCGATCGGCAGTGCTCGAACCCATTCCAAGCCCAGCGCAAAAACTTGCAGGACAACTGCAGAGGTTGCTAGGAGGCGTGTGAGCGGGCGTATGAATGGCGTTGAAGTTCACGTACAGAAACCACGGCTCTTGCATACTTTGCATGGCCAAGATGGCTTCGTTGGCCGTGTCCGTCGTGGCGTAGGTGGTCGACATGGAAGGCGAACCATCCACGACCTTTTGCCAGTTGTAGTAGTCGGGAACCGCTCCACGCAAAGAACCAGCGAAGTGGTCGAAGCCCGTCAAGTTGGGATTGGTGAGGCCCGTGGCGTTGTTGCCGAGGTGCCACTTACCAATTGCACTGCTCTGGTATCCGGGAAGCATCTCGGGGATCGTCACTTCGGCCAGGTCCAGGGCAAAAGTGGTCGGAGTGATCGGAAAGCCAATGCCCGTGCGGAACCCGTGCCGGCCGGTCAGGACCTGAGCACGCGTCGGCGAACAAGTCGGATTCGTGAAAGCGTTGCGAAACAAGATTCCGTCCGCAGCCAATTGATCCAGGTTGGGAGTGCATGGCGGGTTCGGCGCCTCTGCGTAGGAACTCAGCATGTCGTTGCCCAGATCGTCTCCCAGGATCAGGATGATGTTGGGCGACTGCTGCACCTTTGGAATGCCCCGGATCGGAACTTGGGCTTGTGCAATCGTCAGGGGGAAAAGGGCGGCTCCTAGGAGCAAGGCCTGACGCCAGTGAATTTGTCGCTGCATGGTCATTGGGTGGGAAAGGGCTCTAGAAGCGAGTATGCCCGAGAAACCGCGATGCGTCGGCGAGGTGCCGCCCCCAGGAGCCAATGGTCCTGCCTCTGTTGCGAATTGCACATGGAACCCAACCAAGTGTACGCGCGGATTCAAAAGAGGCGGGATCCGCGCGTGCGCTTTGACCTGTTATCGAAAGAGGTAAGCTAGAGGCGTCCTGCAGGCCCGCTGCGAATCCCGCCCGCTCAGCATCTAAACCAAGAACCAAGCGATGACCGTCGAAACACTGGAGACCCGCGCGCTCAAGTACGAGTTTGAAATCGAGATCAATGCCTCCAGCGAGGCGGTTTGGACCGCGATCACGGAGGAAATCAACGATTGGTGGTTGCCCGATTACCACATGGTTGGAGCAGGCTCGGTCGTTCGCCTTGATGCGCGTGCAGGCGGCCCGCTCGTTGAGCAACTTGAAGGCGGCGGGAGTTTGCTCTGGTATCAAGTACAGATGTCCATACCCAACACTTCCCTGCACATGGTCGGGCACCTGGGTTCTGAGTGGGGCGGACCGGCAACCACGATGCTCTCACTCACCTTGAGCGAACGAGCCGCAGGCATGACTCTGCTGGTTCGCGACGCGCTATACGGCAGTGTGAAAGAGTCAACGGCAGAGACCCTCGAGAGCGGATGGCGAAAGTTGTTCAGCCAGGGACTCAAGGCCTGGGTCGAGAGGAAGTAAGCCTTCCCAAACAAAGTCACTGGGGGTCGAGTGCCTCTGCGGGTAGACGTTCGTAGGCTCCGAGGTCCACCTGGCGCCGGCCATCATGATCTCCGTCGTGCAAGCGGCGCACGCCGAGGACATCTCGCTCCGCGCTGTACATCTCACTCCCAGGGACCTCAAGCCGGTAGAGTTGAAAGTGTGTGGACACGGGCTGCCGTGAATGTTCCCAGACTGCTTGCAAGAAGAGCCCACAGGCGCCCTCTTCAATCGTATCTTTGGGGGCCTCCTTTTCCCATAGAGCATCCGAGTCCTGATCATGCCTAGATTCCGAGGTGGCTGGCGTCACATCCAGTGTGACCGACTCATCCCCCAGCGGCCCCTGGGAGTGCCTCATCCAGGTTGGCCGACTCTTGGGCCCAACGCGGCAGGCACATCCACGCCAGCGGTAGCGCTAAAAGAAGGAGATGTCCAGTTCGTCGCCAATTCATCACAAGCGGACCTATCGCCAACCGCCCCTACTGTTTCGTGTACAACTCGCCACTGAAGTAGAAACCGATCACTTCACTGGTCAGGTCACCGATGGCATTGCGCTTGAGAGCGATGTCGAACTTGGTTCCGTCAGGCGGGTTGTAGTAAGGGCAATCGGGACCCGTGTACAAGCGGCCCTCAAGCAATTGAGCATCGAGAGACCATTGAACATTGGCATTGTTCTTCCACTTCATCACGTTGCCGGAAATCTGAGAGATCGTTCCCACATGCCAATTGTTTTCCACCGGGATGCGATGGTAAGTCCCCGTTACATCCGCGTAGGTCAACTGGTCCCAGGGAGCGTCTTCCGTGGAGTAGCGCAAGGCCACGTGCAAGGGCGGCGAGGCCGTCATGAGTCGCTTGAACATTGCTTCGTGGAAATAGTCGGCCTCGTAGCGGCCCACGAAGTCCGGCGGCCAGGTCGACAAGTCAAACCACTGGTGAGGCGTGTCCTCCAACCCGAACTCGGGGTACGTGCGGAACAAGTGATGAAAGAACTCGTGCTGTAACCATTGGGGCAAGTAGGCGCGCCGCTCCACCACGGAGTACTTGCCAGTTCCTATGTGAGGCGGCTTACGAACCAACCAACGGTCATCGATCAAGAACAGGGGCGAGGTCCCTTGAATTCCCGTTCCCATTCCACCGGTGACGAATTCGGAGTTCTGAAAGTCGGGGTACTGCTCGGGAACGTGGGATGGATAGATGAGCCACCACCAATCCGTCTCCGATTTCACGGACTCGGACAACATGCCCCAAACGTCAGCGGCATTCTCGGGGGCAGCGATGTAACGCCCCTGGCTGATGTAAGCACGCACGGCAAGGTCAGCGGATGGCAACCACAGCATCTGGGTATCCACGGACAGGTTGCCATCGGTCATGGCGAAGACGTACTCCTCGAAGAGATCAAGCGACTCGCGGACGATGCGGAAGTCGTGATTGCGCAAGCTCGAATCGATGGTGTGCACCACGGGGATCCCGGTGCCCGCGTTTAGCTCGGCCAGATTACGGGGCTCGATTCCATGGGACTGACCCACCATCACGACCGTGAAGCGAACGCTGCGGGGCGCCGTCATTCCCTGCACTCCACTTTGAACTCGCCAATCCACGGTGTCGCTAAGCATCCGCAGGCCGTAGTAGCAGGGCGGCGAGCCGATGTTGATCCCGAAGGGTTTCGTGGGAAGGTTCCCCCAGCCAGGACCGCCAGTTGGGTGGCTCTGCCAAAGAGAATCGAGGATCTGCTGGGCACCTGGTTCATCGAAGCGCAGATGAGCCTGGCGACCATCAAGCCATGTCCGCAGAGCTTGCTTATAGAACGGCGAGAAGTTGCTCAAACCATAAGGCAACAGGAAGGCTTCCGCGGAGTCCCACCCGGTCGGCGCGGTTGGAAATTGTGGCCCCTTCGCGAGAGCGATGGGCGTTGAGCAACACATGACGCTGACGACGAGAGCAGTAGCGCGCAGTTGAGGGCAAATCATCGCTCAATTGTACGAGGGCCGCCCGCACTTGTGTGCCTTTCACAGTATCTGCGCCAACTGCAGACCATATCAGCCCGGCCTTCTATCGCCGAGCGGGACGTCTAGCTTGGAACTGAGTACTCCGAGCACATCTATCCCCGCACCCGTCTCACGCAGACCGTGTGCTGCCGACCGCTTCTGATGGCTTCCACCAAGCGGTCCATCTTGATGGGCTTCGTGGTGTACTCATCGCACCCGCCATCAATGCATGTCTCACGGTCCCCGCTCATGGCATGGGCCGTGAGGCCGGCGCCGGGTGGCCCTCGGTCGTTACCTCCCCAGGGCTCCCACAGATCCGGACGGGCGCGATTAACGCATCCGGCTCCTCAGACTCATGGGTTCGCTACGTGCGGGAGAAGATCGAGTGAATGGCCCGAGCTGGAGGCAGCGGGTACCGCTCGTGAAAGCGGCTCCACCAGATCCAATTCTTGGCGTACGCAGCATGCGAACGCCGTCGTAGCCATTTCATCCACCGCCCCCGGATCCCTCGCCAAAACTTGATCAGCGCCACCGAGTTTCCGGTGATGCCTCGGAACAGGGCTTGATTTCTATAATCACGAACGTCGCCACCAATCACTCGGTTACGAAACTCCATGGCAGGTATGGAATACCGGTTGCCACAGCCAGGC
>JBLIMI010000124.1:0-8146 GCA_047638655.1 Minisyncoccia bacterium
CGCGCGAAGAGGGTAAAGACCGCTGCTGCGACCAAGCCCAGGCATACGCAGAATGCCAGTACACCAGCACGTCGGCGGCCGGCGGCCAGCACGTCCGCCAGGGTTATGTCACCGGTGACGCCCACTACAGTCGCTCCAACGTCGCGGCCTGGAGACCGAGTCCCAGGGTGCTCGAGATGCCCTGGATAAGCGGCAGGATATCGCGCACTGCTTCGGACACATTGGCCCAGTCGCGACGACCAACAAAAATCAAGTCACCGGCCTCCACGGGCATGGCTAGCAACATGTCGAGTTCATCGGCGTTGATCAGGATAAGGGGCTCGTCCTCGCGCCCAACCCGGAGCCAGGCTACATCTTCGCGGTTGGCGAAGGAGTTAAAGCCCCCGCCGATCCCGATGGCCTCAAGAATGTTTGTCGGCCTCCTGAGCGGGAAGGAACCGGGCTTCTTGACTGCCCCGAAGACAAAGATGCGCTTTGAGCCGTTCTCGACCACTGCAACATCCACACGGGGAGCCTTGATGTACGGCAGGAGCCTCTGTTCCACAAGGCGACTAACCTCCGTCGGCGTCAGTCCCATGACCTCCAGGTCTCCGATGAGCGGTAACTGGATGCTGCCGTCGCCCTGGATCGGAGATCCGCTCAAGCCATCGCGTAAGAGCATCGAGGAGAGCTGCGGGTGGTCAAAGACATTGACGCGCAGGACGTCACCGGGACCGAGGGTCTGCACCCAGGTCGCCTCACGCGCAAAGCCCTCAACCGGCGGCTGGATCTCTTCGTCCTCCCCTTCGTGTCGCAGCACCTCCGGCGGTGACGACCCACAGGAGGCGCCCCACATCACAAGTACCAAGAGCAACAACTGGTTCCAGACGGCGATCCCGGTGGCCGAGCCATGGGCTCCCCGGGTCGAGCAATGATGAGATGTCGTGGGCATAGTGCACCGAGTCCGCGACCCACTGCCGATGGAGACAGGGGCGGCAAGATTGGGGTCCGCAAGATTGGAGTCCATCGCGGGACACGGTTCCACCCAAAAGATCCGCGCGCCCAGCGTCGGAGCCCATTTGACTTCGCCCGACAGCCAACCCGGGGCTCGCGATGGAATTCGCAAAGTCCCTTGGGCAGTTTTTAAGGTCAGGATCCTCGATCGCCGGCAAGCTCTTCCCAGAGGCTCACGTAACGGTCCACATTCGCGCCGATTGAGTGCTGCCCGAGCATGTGCGCGCGGCCCAGCTCCCCCAGGCGAATTCGCCCACTGGCACCCAAACGAATGACTTCGGCGGGGGCGTCGCGTAAAGCGACAGCGTCCCCCACGGGGACAACGCGCCCGGCATCATCAACGACGAATCGGGAGTCCCCCGCATTGGTTGAGACACTGGGCGTTCCACAGGCCAGGGCTCCCCCGAGGTCCTTAGGGGCCCGGGACCCTTAGTTCAGCGCCGGACAGTGCTACGCCACCGCTTTTGGGTTCCTCGGGGCACGGTGTTGAGTCCCGCCGGGACACTCAGAGGGCCGGGACACTCAGAAGACGGGGACTCTCAGAAGACGGGGACTCTCAGAAGACGGGGACTCTCAGAAGACGGGGATTCTCAGAAGACTGGGATTCTCAGAAGACTGGGACGATAGGACAACGGAGCAAGCAGCCCCACGGGTCATGCTTCCCGGCGGCTGATCGCAGATGCCATCTTCAGCTCCACGGTGTTAGCGCTCTGCGGCTTCGCCTTTACGCACAGCACCGCTCAACTCTTCCCAGAGCGATACATAGCGTCGCGCTATCCCGCCGATTGAGTAGCGCTCCAACATTTGTTCGCGGCCTCGGGCCCCAAGCGCGACGCGCTCTGCTTCGTCCATGCTCAGGATTTCCGCCAAAGCCTTTTGGAATCCTGTGGAGTCCCCCACAGACACAACCCGTCCCGCCTCACCGACTAGGGCGAGAGAGTCCCCGGCATCAGTCGCGACGCAGGGTGTGCCGCAGGCCAAGGCCTCTCCTAAGACGTTTGGGAAGCCCTCGTGCGTCGAAGCAGAGACGAGCACATCGAAGCCAGACATGAGCGCAGTCACGTCGCTTCGGGGCCCGAGACCGATGATCCGTGGGGAGCTTCCGGCTAAGGAATCGATCGAGCTAGTCGCGGAAGCGAGCAATCTCTCGAAGCCCCGGTCCCCCGGCGCAAGCCCATCGCCCACCAGCACAAGCACGGCATCGGGGAAGTCTGCAGACAGCGCATGCATGGTACGCACCACAAGGGCATGGTCTTTGACCGGATGCAGCCGAGCGACCATACCAACCAGTTGGCTGGTCAGAGAGAGCCCGAGCGAGCGCAGGAGAGCTTGACGAGCGCCTTTCAACGGTGCCAATTGCTCGAGATCGAAACCGTTGGGAATCAACTCCCAACGTTTTGGCCGGTAACCAATGCGCTCGTGGCTCGTGCGACCCATTGTTGAGTTCGTGATGATCGCAGCCGGTCGACCGGATAGCTTCGCGCAGACATGCGGCGCGGTACGGGCGAAGAGCCGCGGCGCCGCGTGCCCATAGGAACAACGCAGGTTCCAAGCCAGGGCGCCCACCTTAGCCCAACGCACAGCGAGTGTTCCGAGGATGTCCGCATGGTAAAGCCAGGTTTGCACGACGTCCGGCTGCTCCTGTTTCAAGAGTTTCACCAAGCGCGGCAAGGCCAGAGGGTTGGGCCAACGCCGACTGACCCCCAGGTCGAAAACACGCGGGCATAGCTCTTCCATGCGCGGACGCAGGGCGCCGCCGGGAAGCAAGGAAACGACAGTGGATTCTACTTCGCGAGCCTGCTCTGCGGCGAGTAATCGGGCCAGCATGGACTGAGCACCGCCGGTCTCGAGCGAGGTTATGACATGGCAGACGCGCACCATCAGCCTTGGTCTCCTGAGGAATGTCGCTTCACAGCGGCAATTGCCCGGTTCATTGAACGGCCGACCGTCACGCCCCCGGGCGTGGCACCTTGGGCCCCTACCAGCCTCGAGCCCCGTACGCTGCAAGCCTGAGCCAGTTCGCTGCAAGTCTGAGATCCTTCGCTATCGGACGGAGCCAGCTGCCGTCCTGACCCGACTCTACGGAAGTGTCGCAACGACAATTCCCGCACCGGCATGTAGCCACCCCCAGCTCCGCCTTGGGGACGCACGAGCGAAAGCCAGGCCGGGAGAAAAACCACTGCCCCCGCGAGGACCGAATCGGCTGTTGGGCCTGCTGACATTTCTCTGGTTCTGTGGGGGGATTGGAGTTGATTCGATGCACCGCCGAACTGGTGCATCCACGAGGGTCCGCTTCGGCGGCCCCCAGATGCATAGAGGATAGGCTTCGCTGGGCACCGAAGCGAATCGCCAACGGATCAGTGCCGCTGCGGAATGGAGAATCGATCGAGCTGCGACCGCATTAATCCTGTCCCGAACTGAGAACCTCATAGAGTTCCATGTGAGTGCGCGCCACGCTCTCAGATGAATGTTCAGCGCATACACGTGACCTAGCTCGACCTCCGATCCCTGCCCGATCACAAGCCGCCGCACGGGTCAAGGCCAGAGCAAGGGAGGCTTGGTCGTCCTTTTGAAAGGAGAATCCCGTGCAGCCTTCCTCCACCAGCGCCAAGTTCGCCTCCAGGTCACTTACGATCGGGACCAACCCGCAGGCCATCGCTTCCAGTAGCGCCATCGACTGCCCCTCCAGCTGCGAAGGCAAGACCAATAGATCTGCGGCTCGCAGCACGTCTTCCGGGCAACTGTGATTGCCGAGGAACTGCACTCTTGCTCTGCGGGCAGCGGGCAACTCATCCTTGAGTGCGCGCAAGTGCTCTCCTTCCGGACCTTCCCCGAGAATCAGTAGCACACCGGGATGAAGGACCTCGGTGGAAGCCCAGGCCTGAAGTAGAAGGTCCACGCGCTTGAGGGGAATCAGGCGACCTAGGAACACGACGACTAAGTCCTGTTCCTCGACCTTGAGGTTACTCCTAAGCTGGGCGCGCTCAAGCCCCTCTGCTGGGCGGAATCGCAACGTATCGACGCTGTTGGGGAGCTCAACTATCTTCTCCGGGGGAAACCCCTCAGCAACAAGCACCTCTTTCATGTGAGGCCCAAGAATTCCTAGAGCATCCACCCAGGCTTTCACGGCACGAACACGCAGGCCGCCACCGTGGGGACGAATTCGCAAGCGGAGCCTGGGATCGGAATGCAGGGTCAAAACCAAGCGCCGCCCCAGGCAGACCCTGGCCAGCAATCCGCTGATCAGCTGCGCGTCCGATCCTTGGGCGTGCAAAACGCGGAAGCCACGCATGGAGACCATCAAGATCCAGAGCACATGCAAGACGAAGAATGGCATCGCCCATTTCGAGCTGCTCGGAAGGCCAAGACGCCTGACTTCGATTCCCCCCACGGTCTCTCGCGCGGACAGCCCAGGGTAGCGGCGAGTCAGGACAACCACTTCCATTCCTAGTTCCAAAAGCCCCTGACTCAGCCGCAGCGTGGCCGTCTCCGCGCCTCCAACGATCGGATAAAAGCTGGAGATTAGCTGGCAGACCCGAACTTTGCTTCCCGTACCTGAACGATTCACCGATACCGGCCATCAACAACGGAAAGCACGCCCACATACCCCCCCAGCCACGCGTACCAGCCTACGCAGTCTACGCTCGCAAAGGATTCTGCCGGTCTCACCCTCACGGGAATTTCATTTATCGGAGCCTTGAGTGCTCTGTGAAGAACTCTCGGAGAAGGATCATCACAGCCTAGCAGAACTCCCCCGCCGTGGGAACAAGGATGAAAAGGGATGCTAGCTGGCACGCCGCGATCGTGCCCAGGATCTCCCCGTGCTAGAGCCAGGTGTGCACCAGATCCGGACGCTGCTCACCTATCCGATTCTTCAGTCGCCAAAGTACGCGCGGGTCCGGCCATTGGCGCTCCATGCTCAAGTCTAAAACGCGTGGGCAAGCGGCCTCGACACAGGGCCGAGTTCCACCGCCGGGGATCAGTGAGATTACGCTCGCCTCGACTCCGCGTGCTTCCTCTGCTTAAGGGATGCGCGCCAGCATTTGTTGGGCAGCGCCGATCTCAAGAGACGTGATGACGCGACAAACGCGGAGCATCAGGGGAACACACAAGCGGAATCGCTCAAGGGGCCACCGACTCGTCACCCAAGGTCGCGGGGAGGGATGTCACGCGCGCAGTCCCTGGCACACTGCCCAGCCGTTGGGCGAGCACTTCCCGGGCCAGTGCATAGGCACCGGCAGCCTGGGCCGCGACGAGGACATAGACTAATTGGAATCGGTGTCGCGGTCCGGCTAGGAGTGGCACGCAGGAATAAAACGCAACCAGAACTGCTGCGTAGATCACGAGTAGACGGGCCCTGTGTCCACCCTGCCGCCAAAGCCAGATCACGCCCCAAATCGTAAGTGGCAACAGAGTCCAATGAACGGCCGCGGGAATCACGAGGAACTCATAACTCCGGGTCACCGCCCAGGGTCTCGGCGTCATGATAAATTCGAGCAACCCTGAGGGCGCTGACTCTGGGTGGAAGTTATTCAGGCCAGATTTAGGGGCAAAGGGCAGGGCGGCAAATCCCAGGCCGACGGCAAGCACACGCATCCCCCACCCCGCGTGCAGTAGAGCCCAACCGGTCAGCGCTATCCCATAGAGCACAATCAAGTAGGAGCGCACAACGGAAAGCGTCGCGCAAATCAGTAGGGCAATGAGGACGTCGGTCAGCTTGAAGTTCCGCTGCAGGCGCAGGGTCAAGGCTAGGAGCCAAGCCGTCAACGCCATGGCCAAGGTGTCCTTCAGATTCAGGAAACTAGACCAAACGATCACATCCGGGTGCAGCAGGAAGACAGCCGCCAGGGGTACACGCACCGCCTCACCCAGCCCCGCGCTACGGGCCATCGAGAGCAGGGCTAGGGCCGCCACAAAACTCATCAAGACGTTCAAGAAAACCGGCGCCCAATAGTGCTCCCCGAAGAGCTCGAAGGCGATCAGGTTGTAGGCGTAGTAACCAAAATGAGTTCCACCGGCCACGGCCCCCAGCATGGTGAAGCCCTCGGAGCTGGTCAGCACGCCAACCGCACCACCATGGGAGCTGGCCAGGTCCAGCGACTGTTCTGTGTAGTTGATGTCGTCCGGCAGGCGCCACGAGCCATCATCGAAAAAACCGAAGTAGACCACCACTAGTCCCACGCGCGCCAGGGCCAATAGAAACGCCGCACGCCCGCCGAGAGGGCGACGCAGCATTAGCCATGCGGCGAATAGAATGACCCCGCCGGCAAAGGCAAGGTCGGCGGTCAGGCCCGGTGTCATCGGAGTGCGGGAAACTTCGTCGAAGGTCAGTGGCTTGGCGGGGGTCGCTTTCCTGAGTGGCCCACCTTGCCGCAAAGGATAGGCTCCGCCCGTTGATGAAGCGAGTTGTCTACATCGCTGGCACCAGTCATTCAGGCTCCAAGGTGCTCGATACCATCCATAGGAATGCTCCCGGCGTGAGAAGCGTCGGTGAGCTGATCATGCTGCCCAAGTCGGGATAGGCCGGCACAGAGAACTGTTCCTACGGGGTTCACGGCGACCTTTGCTCCTTATGGGCCGCGGTCAGAGGTCGCTTTAATGGTGCGAGGCACGGGGTCGTGGACTACGCCAAACACTCCAATCTTGTCCAACGCCGTCGGCCCATCGGCCTACCTTTCTTCGGACGCAGAATGCCCAGCCCCTGGAGCCCCGATGTTCAGGCTCGCCAGGGAATCGAGGGCGAGGCCTTCGCCCCCTGGGCGGTTACAACCATTTCGCTACTCGGCGCAATCCTGGACGAGGCCGGGGCGGATGTGCTGGTCGCCTCCTCCAAGTCCCCGGAGCGAGCGCTCGCGCTTTCCAGAACCGCGTGCGTCGACCTGTTCCTGCTGCACCTCGTGCGCGACGGGCGCGGGATGGCCTGGTCCCTGAAAAAGAAGGCCGCCAGGAACATCGCTGAGGGTGTCGCTCCCAAGCAGCACCACTCCTCGGTGCGTCGTTCCGCAGTGGCCTGGTCGCTCGTGAATCAAATGGTCCTACGTGTCGCAAGGCACCTGCCTCCCGAACGCAGAATGATCTTGCTCTACGAAGCTTACAGCACCGATCTCGAGGGCTCCCTCAAGCCCCTGGTCGACTTCATGGGAGCGGGAGTGCTCGACGTGGCGCGGCGCGCCTCCGCCGGTGAAGGGCTCGAGCAAGGACATGCAATCGCGGGCAACCGCCTGCGCCTGGGCGGACCGATTCGATTGAAGCCTGACACTGAGTGGCGAGAGAATCTCGGCGCTCCGGATCGCCGACGCGTCGAACAGCTGAGCAAACCACTCCTCAGGCGTTTTGGCTATGAAGTCTGAGGTGGCGGCCGGCCCTCGCGTCCTGCTGTTCCTCCCTCGTCTCAATATGGGTGCCACCGAGCGGCAGTTCATTCCCCTTGCGACCGCACCCCAAGAGCGCCGACTGGACCCCACCCCAGTGCGATCTGGTCCGAGGGAGCCCTTGAAGCAGAGCTCTCTCCGCAGCTCAGGCGCTGCAGTCTGTTTCCCCTTAGCGACTCGAAGCTGACCCGCATCTTCGACCACATTCGCGCCACGAAGGCCCTGCGTAGACATCTCCGGATTCCCGATGACAGCCCCCTTGTCGGCTTCGCAGGGCGCCTCAGCCCGGACAAGAACCTGCCCAGTTACCTCGCCGCTGCCGCCACCGGTCGATGGGACGCTAACCGCCCTAGCGACTAGAACGGGGGCTTTTTGGGGGGTCCGAATAGGACCCGAGTCATGAGGCTGCCCAGTGGTCCGGTGTGAGCAAAGAGGTAGGCACCCCCCGCGCGCCACGTCCGCGCTGCACCGGCCCGGCTAACCCCCTCTCGCATCGTACGACTGAAACCCCCAAAGTCCCCGTGGCGTAGGAGCTGTTTCCGCGCAGCGTTGAAGTAAGCGCGCTGGCGTTTGCGCCGGAGAAGCTCGGGGGGAAGCATGGGATCCTCCCGCTCCAGCTTGTCGATAAAGGCGAGCGCATGGGGCAGGCTTTCTTCCGGGTTTCCAAAGGAAAGCGAACCCCGGCGTAGCCTGTTTTCAAACACAACGTCCTGGTGCGTACGGACTGAGAATCGCCGCGCCAATCGCAGCATCAGATCGAAGTCCTCATTGTTTCTCAGGCT
>JBLIMI010000125.1:0-8106 GCA_047638655.1 Minisyncoccia bacterium
CGGGGATTCGGCTGGCAAGGCTACGAAACCACCTCTAGCGTGCGGCGCATCAACGCCAAGCGCGATGCCAGGCTGGGCATGGATGATGGGATCGTCAGTTGGGCCCGCGCTTTGAGTAGCGACCTGGTGGCCTGGGCACGCTCCGCGGCCGACGAGGCTTACTTTGAACAAGTTCAGGACACCTTGATGGACGGTCCACGGGCAGCACGAGCCAGTTGGCAGCGTCAGCCCAACGCAATCGCGCTCCTCGGGCTACCTTTCGCTTGGCTCATCTGGCGGTTTCGCCGTTCCAGCAAGCGGACGCTCCTAAACTCCGTGCCCGGCACTCCCCGCGACTTGAGGTTGTACGAAGAGTGGCAGGCCGCACTCGCTCGCCACGGAACCCCTCGCCCATCCGCTTCGACTCTACAGGAATGGACCACGAGTCTGGTGCTCCCGGTGAGCCCGGAAACGTCTGCCCGGCTTCCCGAGTTGGTTCAGCTTTTCTATCGCGCTCACCACGGCGAAGTGCTCCTCAGCAAAGAAGAGCACTTGCACATTCGGCGCTGGCTGCGGCGCTTGCACGCCGAAGCCAAGAGCGCCTGAGACTCTACTCCTCGTTGTCGCCGTCGAGAGTGCGGGGCAAGAGGTGGCCGGATTGAGAGCAAAGCTCGAAAGGCAAGTCCGCCGCATTGGAGCCCAGCAAACTCTCTACTTGCACGGCGTAGAAGGCCGGATCAGCGATGGAGTAGGTGCTCGAGGTGGCGACCGCACCATTGATGCGCATCCAACCCGCCTCCCAATCCCCCAGGCTCTCCAGGGGGTCGTGACCGGTGCCCATGGCCAGGAACTCATTAGAGAAGAGCGCCGAAATGTCTCGTAAGGCCACTCGATCCCAGCAGTGGAAGCTGAACTCCGTCGAGAAGACTTCCTCGTTGTCGTTGTAGGCCAGGAAATCCAGGGTGGTTTCGAAAGCCGTCCCCCCCGAAAGCGCGATCACGATCAGGTAGGACTCGACGCCGTTACCCTGACCAATGAAGCGCGGAATCAAGATCTCTGCAGCCGTTTGCTGGTACTCCGCGCCGTTCAAGTCTCGGACACCGTCCGTATCCAGATCCGTGAGTTCGCCCTCGTTCAGGGGGCTGGTGTACGCCACAGCGTTCATCGAGTAATCGGAAGCCTCAAAGGCATTGGTGGCCATCAAGTTGCCAACAAGGTGATTGAACGCGATGGCTTCACCGCTCGAGTTCTTGGCAAACACGAAGGCGAAACCCTGGGATAGGTTTGGATTGTGGTGATCGGTGAAGAGTGTCAGGGTGTCCCCTGGCGTGAGGTGTTCCGTTCGGTTGAATTCCGCGCAATCGAGGTCCGTGGGAGCCGCTGCCGTGATGTGAACATTGTCGAGCTTGACGCCGCTCAGATCGTCCGAGTCCGCTCCGATCAAGTCGAAGTAGAGCGTCAACACCTGACCGACGGACACGCCTGTGACGTCCACGCTGACGTGGCTGCCGGAGTACGTGGTGCCTGGGCCCAGATTGGCCGTCAGGTCCTCCTGCAGATTGAAGAAGGAGGAAGCGCTCACGTGCCATGTGGGAACGACAGAGTTCAGCGCGCCATCGAGTAACTGAGCTTCAAAAGCGTCAGGGATGAACCCTCCGCTGGTGTCAAAGCCCGGGTCGAGGTAAACGTCAAAGTCCAACGTGGCAGCCCCTTCAGGCATCACGAAGGTCTGCTGCAGAGTCGTCAACAAGGAGTTGTTCTCGAGCAGGCAGGCACGACCATTCTCGAAAGTCACTGTTCCTGCGGCTCCGCCATTGGGAGGTGAGACATCAACGGTCCAGCCAGCGCCATCGTTGTCGAAGTCACCGTTCACCAGGTCCCCCCCGATCGATGGGCCATAGCGACCGATGTAAACAAACTCCACATCCACGGCTTCGTCAGCACTGGTGTTCGTGACGCTGAAGACCGTGCGCGCGGCCTGGCGATTGTCGTACTCAGGAAAGAGCAACAAGCTGCCCGCGTTACGCCGATTGGGCGCGTCGCAGTCCCCGAGGTTTTCCTCACCGTTTCCTCTGGTCTGGTCCAGTGACCCGGGCAAGTCCGAAGCTCCACCGGAGCGAGACCGTCCTTCACTCGGCATGCCGTTGCCACGCACATGGGTAGTGACTGAAGATCCGTCCTTCTCGATCTGGACCACGCCGGCGCGATCTAGAGATCTCGAGCGCTCGTCCGAGGGCTGCGCGGTGGATTGGAAGGCAAGCGCTGCGGGCGTGCCAAGACAAAGAGCAAGCACGCTGAAACCCAGTTGATTCTTCAAAGTGAACGGATACGAAGCGTATGAAATGAATAGCTCTGAGCCGGCAGCGCCAGCTCGAAAAATAGCTTGGAAGCCCATTCAAGGCGGGATCAGAGGAGGCCGCAAGCCTTCCAGCGCCATATATGCGCATTCCTTGGCCTCGTTTTTGGAATCGAACTTCCCACCCCATTCAAAGTCGCTCCGGGCCCAGATTCGATGTTGGCCAGAAAACCTCAAGAGGATTGAACCAGCTTGCATGGCGGGCGTTGACACAGCGCAACGATCGTTGACGTTTGTAAACACCTCCGACCCAGATCCTATGTCTGTCCCCTCCCCGAAGCGCGAAAAGGCCAATTCCCCCGAAGATCCCACGGCCGCCGAATGGAAGGTCCTGCGAGTCATCTGGGACACGGGCCCGATCGCTGCGAGAGATGTTCTGTCCGCCCTGGAAGACGAAACCGGTTGGTCCGCGAGCACGGTCAAGACTCTTTTACGACGCCTGGCAGAAAAGGGTCACCTGCGAACGCAACGAGTGGGCAACAGCTTTCTGTACTCTGCACAACGCTCGCCCCTCGGTCCGCTGCGTCGGGCCGCCGACTTGCTAATGGAAAGGGCAGGAGGCGATCGCCTGGGACAAGTCCTCGCCTACCTGGTGAAACAAAGCAACTTGACCGATACGGACATCGATGAACTACGAGATCTCATCGGCCGCAAGGACACGGAGGACGAAGCATGAGCTTTCTGAATCTATCCGACTGGGTCACGCAAACTTGGTGGCCGTTTGTTGGGAGCGCTAGCCTCGCATCCTCCCTCGTGTTTCTGCTTTCGGTTGGCGTGTGGTACGCAGTCCGTCGACGAGCCTCCTCGCACTTTGGATACGCATTGTTCCTGTTGCCCCTAGTCCCGTTCATCGTCCCCCTACAGGGCCTCGCGCCGCTCGTCATCCCGGCGAATTCAGCCCTGTCCTCTTTCCTTCCTCAAGAACAACACCCCGTCCTGCCAGGTCCGGCTCTAGGCCTGACGAGCCCGGGGACCGCAGCCGCAACACACGGGGAAGGCTTCATGACCAGCGGGATCGCACCCGAAAGCCCGTCCGATATGCTCGATGCAGCAGACCAGGCTGGAGAACGCAAAGCCTCGAGCGCCCTGTCGTTGCCGCTGCTGGTCTTTAGCGTCTGGCTCTTTGTCGGGCTGTGGCTCGCTGCGCGTTGGGCACTTGCGCTATATCACACCGCTTTGGTGATCCTGCGCGCAGCCCCGCTGCGCGACTCTCGCAGCAAGTTGCTTGTGCGACGCGCGTTGGCCGGTGGCAAGGTCCCAAGCAACACTCGGGTCGTCGAGTCCCGTGAAGTTCATGCACCAGCCGTTTTTGGTCTGTTGCGTCCGGTGCTGCTGGTGCCTGAAGGCTTCGCGAAGGATATCGATGACGAGACTTTCCTCTGGTCGCTCGAACACGAATTGGCCCACCTCAGGCGTCGCGACTTGCTCCTCAGTTCGTTGCAACAGGCCCTGGCAATCGTGTGGTGGTTCCACCCCGGTCTGTGGCTGCTGAATCGAACCCTGAACGAATTGCGCGAATGCGCTTGCGACGAAGCCGCCATGGCCCGCATGCCCGACTACTCCGGGCAACGCGCCGCGAACGGCCTAATCGACATCATTGAATCCACTCGGCCTCCTGCATCCCCCCGCTTGGCTGTCGAATCCCTGTTTTCCGAAAGAACCTGTCTGGAGAAAAGAATCATGCGACTGATTGAACCCCATAGAGTGCGCCGAGCTGGGTTGACCCCCGTCTCCCTTCTGTTCCTATCACTGACCGCGGGAGTTGGCTTTGCCTCCACCCAACTGGTGGCAAAAACAGACGCTGGCAAGCCAGCCGTTGCACAGTCTTCCACTGAAGTGGAAGGGATGCACGAGGTCGCCCTTGAAGATGAGGTCATCGAAGAGGGCGATAGCCCGGCTGGAGAAGCAATCACACGCTCTCTGGACTGGATCACCACCCAACAACACGCGGATGGACATTGGGACACGGGCAGCTCATCGAGCGAAGTGGCCGGAGAATTCAATGCTGTCGGCGTGACCGCCCTCGCCATCGAGTGCCTGGTCGCGAGTAACAGCCCCGCATACAAGAAACCGGCAGAGCGCGGGCTCGCCTGGCTCGCCTCTGTCCAGGACGAAGAGTTGGGCCTCTTTGGACGGCGCGAAGGAATCAGCTTCGTCACCAGCCACGCTGTGGCCACGCGAGTCTGGATCCAAAGCCACGGCGAGAACGCCGGCGCCGAAGTCGAGCGAGTCTCGAAACTGGCCTTGCAGTTCTGCTATGCCTCACAGAACCCCTACGCTGGCTGGCGCTTTGCGTACCCGCCGAATGGCGACAATGACTCCTTTGTCACCAGCTTGATGCTGCGAGCCCTCAGCGCGGCACGCGACGCAGGGCTGGAAGTCGAAGCCGACTCCCTGCAAAGCGGCCGTGAGTTGTTGAAGCAGCTTGTTCAAGAGGAGACCGGTCGTGTGGGATATGTCCAAAAGGGCGGGCCCGCTGGACGCCTGGCCAAGAAAGCCATGAGCCATCCGCCCCAGTTCTCCGAGTACCCCACCGCTGTCAGTCTGTTGGCTTGGCAAGACCTGGACCTCGCTGGGCAAGACTCTCCTTGGGTAGAAAAGGGACTTGGTCTGCTCGCGCAAAGCCCGCCCAAGTGGGACACCCAGGCTGGTACCAACGACGGTTACTACTGGATGTACGGCACCGAATCCATGCGCAAGCTTGGCGGCCGCCCTTGGCAACACTGGCAGATCGACATCCTCGACGCCCTGCTGCCCTCTCAGTCGGCGAATGGAAGTTGGCCTCTGGCTGACGCCTGGAGCGCAGAAGATGACTTCGTGCACATGACCTGCGTCTACACGCGAGCCCTTCAAGAGACGCTCAAGTAGAGAACGCGATTCCATTTGAACGAGGCCTACTCCTCAATTGCCCTGCCCCTCGAGCGCAGGTAATCGAGAACGGAGTAGGCCTTGTTTGCTGTCCGCTCCTTTCGATCGTCGCGGGACGCCTGCTGTTCAAGACGGTGGCTTGAAACCGACTGTTGATCCAGGATGGGTCGCGGTCTCCAGAGTTGGGAACCTTGATGAGCCGCTCCAGAGTGAGCGCTGGAGCAAGTTTACGCCTGCCGCCATGCGTAGTCTGCTCGAGCGCTGTGGCGAGCCCCCAGGTCGACTCACGGGTCGTTGGGTCGAAGAGAACAGCGTGGCTAGCGCTCAGGCCGTTTGGCGCGCGCTCTCCCACTGCCTTCGTGAAGAACCGGCTTCTTGAAGTTAGCCCTCAGGCGGGCTTCTTCGATCCACTCAAGCTACACGTGATACCAAGCCCCAGGACGAACAACCCCAGAGCCTTGAGAATCTGCATGCCCGTGGGATCGAAGGGTTTCAACTCGTCACCGAGTTGCTTGAGATCACCGCCGCTCTGGCCGGCGTAAGTCGCGCGCAGGGCCGCGGCACTCTCTTCCGTCCACTCGAGATCGTACTTGTCGTTCATCTCCTCGATGCTGGCTCCCGCGACGAGTTGTGTCAGCGCCTTCCGAAAAGGCTTGTTCGCCAACTCGGGATTGGCGGGTTCACGAAAGGGATAGAGGCCCAGCACGCTCCCCGTCAACAAGCCCAGAAGCGCAGCGTGGGAAAGAGTAGAGTGCTTGGCGAGCATGGACTTCAAGAGATTCGAGAGCAGCCCCATGCCCAACACGGCGCCCAGCCCCACCGGCGCCAAAACCACCAGCGACCCCATCGGATCCTCGCGCAAAGCGCTCGCGGAGAGCGAACCAATGACCACGTCGTACATGCCAAAGATCAAGAGCATGTACGAACCGGAAATGCCCGGCAGGATCATGCTCGATGCTGCCAGGACACCCATGAGTACGAACACCAAGGTGTTCTCCGGGACCTGGGTGCCGGCAAGGCCCCAGGCCAGCGTCGCCATCAAAGCAAATGACAACGCAAAGGCAACGACGACAGCAGGCCCACGGGGCTTGCTCTCGCGAAACAGTTCCGGCGCGCCGCCCAAGGTCATGCCGATGAACAAGCTGTACATCACCCACCTGGATTCACTGACCAGCGAAACCGCAACACCGGACAAGCCCACGAGCGCTCCTCCGGCGCCGATGGCAATCAAAGCGATGAATCCAATGGCCTGCCTTGAGAAACGCAGGCGCGAGAGATCGGCCAGAGCTCCAATGAAGCGTTCGTATAGCCCCATCGCCAAGATCATCGTGCCGCCACTCACCCCTGGAACGAGATTGGCGAGCCCCATCAATAGGCCACCGAAAAGGACCCGCAGGGGATTGGGCGGGGCGCTGTCGCTTGTCTTGGAGGAGGTCATCGATTCGGTGTCATGGAAGTGAGCTGACGCAAAGCGCGGCGTCGAGGTCTGGGAGCCAATGCAGTGCCGAGGGCATAGTGAGCCACGCGCAGCCGCTCCCGGGGACGGAACAGTTCCTGCACCTCCCGGTTCGCAGCCCAAACTTGTAGCTGTGCACGCTGAGCCTCCACGGGGAATTGCTCGTGAATTCGGCCCCCGTGAACGTCCACCAGGGCCAACTCGGGTAGCGGTCTCGTATCGAGATCCGAAATGGCTGTAGGAACCTGCGGCTGCCGGCCCGCCGCTTGATCGGCGATTTTGCGGATGGCGCAAGAGGCATCCAACTTGCGCCGAGAGACGAAGAGTGTCGCGGGCGTGAGCGCGGGAAGCTCAACACGGGCCTGCAAGATTCGTCGCAAAAAGAGGCCGAGGGCGTGACACAACTGGCGACGACCTCGATCATCCTCGTTCGTCTCCAAGTACTCGCGCAAGCTTTGCATCGGTTCCATGGCTCGTGTCACCAGGAACGACTCGCTGGCAAAGAGCATTGAGTTCTGTTGTCCCATGGCCATCGGTTCCGCCGTCCCCACTCCAGCCTCGCGCAGGTGGCAATAGAGATTCCAGGCATGAGCCGCGAAGCTCTCCGATCGAGGGCTCCGGAAACGGGCAGAGAGTCGCTGCCCCCAGGGCCCTCCTCTCCAGCGCCAAACGTCCACGAATCCCGTCCCAGCCCCGCGCGGCGCAGTGGGCTTGGTGCCTGGATGGTGAATGGTGCCGGGCAAGGCGTAGCGCAGAACCTCGACCTCCCCTGGCGCCGGTCTCGGCTCGCCCTGGGGTTCGCCCTCCAACTCGCCGGTGCTCCCCATCAAATCCTCGAAGCTCCGTGCTCCGAGGGCGCGCAGGTCGGGAACTCCCGGCCAAAGTCGAATCTCACTGGTGACCATGTGGCGCGCAAGTGTAGCCGCTCGGATGCGCCACCAATGGCTGTCTGGCAAGATTGTTGAAGAGAGTGCCACCCCCTGAATGCCATACTTCTCCCCATGACACGCCTCTTCCTCCTCGACGGAACCGCCCTCGCCTATCGCTCCCACTTCGCGATGGCCCGCTCCGGCCTGACGCGTCCCGATGGCCGCCCCACGGGCGCTACCTACGGCTTCACCATGACCCTGCGGCGCATCTTGGAGCAGGAGAACCCGGACGCCATCGCCGTGGCCTTCGACCCCCCTGGTCCGACCTTTCGCCACAAGCAGTTCAAGGACTACAAGGCCACTCGCGAGCGCATGCCCGAGGATCTCGTGACTCAGTTGGACGACATGCGAGCCATGGTGCGCGCCCACGGCATTCCAATCTTCGAGAAGCCGGGATTCGAAGCGGACGATGTCATCGGCACCCTCTCCAAGCAAGCGGAAGCCCGGGGAGACGAGGTCATGCTGGTCACTGGAGATAAGGACCTGATGCAGCTCGTGAGCGAAACGGTCAAGCTCTA
>JBLIMI010000126.1:0-8102 GCA_047638655.1 Minisyncoccia bacterium
CGCACCGGCCAACCACTGGCGCTACCCTTGGCGCTAGGCGCAGAATTCAGGGATAAGGGGTCATCTCCGGTTCCAAGTCCACGTGCACCGCGTCCGCCACGCGGTTGATGTAGTTGAAGTAGGCGATAACCTGAATCGCGTCGTGGATTTGAATGTCTGACAGCCCTGCTTCGCGCAGACCCGTTGCATCAGCCTCGGTCATGGCGCCCGGCTCGCGCGTGAGTTTGATGGCGTACTCGCAAAGACAAACATCAACGGCGCTCAGTTTCGCAGAGCGCCAGTCGGCTTGGGCACAGGCCACGAGGGCTTCGCGGGCCGTTTCATCGAGGTGGGACAACTCATCACGGAGGTCCCAGGCATGGGCTTGTGTTCAGTAGTGACAGTCGTTGGCGTGGCTCACCACCGTGGCTAGCAGTTCGCGCTGGTAGCGCTCGAGTCCCCCCTTGCCAAACATCACCCGCTGGTAGAGCCCCATTGACGCGTCCAAGGTCGGAGGCGAGAGGCTCATGGTACGGAGGATGCCAAAGACGCGGCCAGCCCGCTCCACAGCGGCGCGGTAGGTCTTGGCGAGTCGGCCCGTGGCCTCATCCGCGGCGATGGTTTTGATCCAGGTCATGCTGAAATGAGATCCTCGTTTTCAATTGGAAAGTCGGCTGAGCTTGGCGATGGCTAGTTCCAGCTTGCGGCGCTCGCGCGAGTGCAGACTGGTCTTCAACTCGGCCTGCAGGCGTTGCAGGACGACGGGGTCCTGGGCGTTGGCTAGGGCGTCGATCACTTCCTGGCGCAAGCGATAGTCATCGGTGGGGAGCAGCTCGAGCAATAGCGCTCTGGATTCCTTGTCCAGGCGGGCGTAGTCACCGAGCCCTTTGACGGCCACACGCCGCACGGCGGCGGCGAGGTCCTCGTTGGCCGCGTACTCCCGTAACTCGGCGGGCAAGCCTTCGGCACGCAAGGAGATCAAGACTTCTAGCAGCCCGGCGCGCAAGACTGCATGGGGCGAAGGAATGTTCGAGCGTGCCAGAAGCCACTCGCGAGCCAGGGCCGGCGCCGCGGCAGCGTACAGCTCCGCGCTCGCGGTTCTTGTGTTCCAGGAATAGCCCACGTCAAACTGGGCAGCCGCAAAAGCCGCCAAACTCTCTCCGGGCTTGAAAAGGATCAAGGAACGCAGGGCAGCCGCGCGCACGGCGGCCGACTCGTCTTCGCTGGCGGACTGTTCCAGGAACAAGCGTCCCTCCTCTCCGGCGATGCGACCGAAAGCTTCCACGGCTTCCAAACGCACGGCTTCTGAATCGTCGTCTCGCAGGCGTCGCAGAATCGCAGCACTCAGGACAGCCTTGGTGCCGGGGTCTTGTTCAGTCGCACACAACCGACCCAGGGCGTCCACCGCATCACGGCGACCATTCACGTCATCATCTTCGGCAGCGATGGCCAACCACTCAGACCCCTTCTTGACCGAGATAACTCGGGCTGGAAGGTGGGAGTGTTTGTCGAACCGAACCCAGATCGGTCGCGTATTGACCGGGAATTCGAAAGTTTGACGACGTTGATCAATGGTCAGACGCTCTGTTCGTTTGCCTTCCCCATCACGCACCTCCACATCCACATCAAAGTGAAAGATCGAAGGGGTGCCGTGATCGGTGGATTGAGTCTGGTTCACGGTCAACTCAAGCTTCTTGGTGGTCTCTTCCCACACCCAGTGCACTTCGAGTTCCGGATAGCCGGCCCCATAGAGCCATTGCCCAAAGAACCCTTCTAAGTCCTTGTTGGAAGCCGTTTCCATGGCCGCACGCAGGTCCTCCGTGTTCACGGAGGAAGCGCTATTGCCCGCCACGTACAGACGCAACCCCTTGAAGAAAGCGTCGTCCCCCAGTTCGTACCGAAGGAGGTGCAAGCGGCTAGCACCACCGGCGTAGGCCTTGCCGTCGAAGAACAGATCAAAAGGGTCCTTGTAAATATCATGCACCGTAGGCCGTCGTTTCAACCCGATGTCGGCGGCGGTGTAGGAGTTCTGCGTGTCACGCATTCTGACGCGGAAATCGTCCAAGCCCCGCGAGTGCTCGAAGTAGAGGTTGGTGAAGTAGGTTGCGAACCCCTCGTTCAGCCAAATCTCCGACCAGGTAGCGCAGGTGAGCAAGTCCCCCATCCACTGGTGCGCGGCTTCGTGAGCTACCAGGCCGTGAGAAGTCGCGTCACGCTGGCCCACGGCATCGGTCAAGGTCGTCTCGGTCAGCGTGGTCGCGGAGATGTTCTCCATGCCGCCAAAGGGGAAGTTCTTGACGCAAGCTTGGGAGTACTTGGGGTAAGGATAACGCTTACCCGTCAACTCGCTGAAGTAGGCCAAGATGTCCGCCGTCTCCGCAAAGGAATCCGCCATCCAGTTGGAATAGCGCGCATCCGCCATGTAGATCAACGGAATGCCGTCCCATTGCTCTTCCACGACATGGAACTCACCGGCGCAGAGTGTCATCAAGTACGGCGAATGGGGTGTTCCCATGCGCCAATGTTCCATGCGCGACTCGCCGGACAGGCTCATGTCGATGCGCTCCCCCGCAGCGACACTGACCCATGCACTCGGCATGTGCACGCGCACCTCACTCGTGGCCTTGTCTGCCGGGTAGTTCATGCACGGGAACCACCAGTGAGCGTCGACACACTCGCCCTGGGTCCAGGCTTGCACGACCTTTCCACCCTCGTCCTTCACGTACCACAGACCCTTGGCTGGTTTGCCGCTGTACGTGACAGTGACTTCATCCAAGTCCCCAACGTGTAGTGTCTGCGGCAATTCGATCCGCAACTTCTCGCCATCGTGCTCGAAGTCCAGGGGATGGCCGCGTTCATTGGTCACCGCTTTCACTTCGAGCCCAGCGAGATCGAGTTCGAAGCGATTCAAGAGCTGGTCTACGACCCGATAACCGATGCGGCAACGGCCTTCGATCGAGCGCTCTTCCGGATCCAGCCACAGTTCCAGGGAGTAGTGCTCCACATCCACGGGCTCCGTTCGCGGATCATGCGAGCGCGCGATGGAAGAGGCAGAAATATCGCGTGAGGAGCGACATCCTCCGAGAATGAGGGCTAATGAGAGGCCAGCACCGACGAGCGCAGAGGGAAAGATCTTTCGAATCATACTGAACACGGTACTGAAATTTGAGGCGGCCCGGCAGCGCTCTTGCCGTGAAGCCCGGGCCAGATCACACTTGGGCCATGGCCTCCCGCTCTCCCCGTGGTTTCATCACCCGCTGTCAATATTCCTGATCCATGGAATTCTTGCTCGAGTGCATTGGCTTCGATCCCCAAACGGATCTGGAAGAGCTGTACGCCCTGGTGCGGGCCGAGGGAGAGACCGTGGCCTGGCGAGGCCCCGAAGGTGAGCACTTACGGCTGCCCCTGGCTACGGACGTGGAGCTCAGGCTCGATCTTGACGAAGGCGAAGCACGTCCATCCCTCTTGCCCTACTGCGCGGAGCGCTCGCGCTTGCGCATTGGCGTGGACGGCATTCGCCTGATTCCCGACTCGCCCTTCGACGCGTTGCTCAGTGGCTGGGTGGCGCCGCCGGTTCCCGGAGTGGACACGCCTTGGAGTGGTCATGGAGCGTACGCGCTTGCCGCCTGGCTAACAGATGCGCGGCGACTTCCCAATCGCTTGCGCAAGGGACACGTGCTCGCCATTTCGGTGGCCGGCTTTGCCCTGGATGTACGCCAACTGCAACCGGACTCCATGGATCTCGCCCCGGCCATCCAAGAGCTTCCGCGGGGCGCATCCATACAACCGCTGGGCGGCATGGAGAATCCGGGGGGATGCTCCGATGTCAGTGCGCGTATCAAAGAAGTCAGGCACACGATCAATCGCCTCACCGGCCACCCCATCAGCATGGTCACGATCGACGCCCCCGAGCGCCCCTTGCGACTGTTCATCTCGCCTTGGCAGTTGGAGCGCGACAACTTACCCGCCCCCCGGCCGGGCTACCGCATCGAGGGCACCTTTCTCTTCACCGGTCGCATCGCCGGCGGTTTGCCGCGGCCTGGCCGCAATGCACGGCGGAACTTTGGCTAGGGAACGAACAAGCGAAGGATCCGGGCCCGCGCAAGGACCCCGGCGCATCCTGCTGGTCCGCCTCTCCCACCTGGGCGACGTGGTGCACACGCTGCCACTGTTTCACGCTGTGCGCCAAGCCCACCCCACGGCGCAAATTGCATGGGCCATTCAAACCGAGTTTGCGGACCTCGTTCGGCCTCTGCCGGGCATGGCGCGAACCTTGGAATTTGATCGCCGCGGAGGGCTTGCAGCCATGCTGCGCTTGCGTCGGGAAATGCACGCCTTTCAGCCCGATTGGGTCATCGACGGTCAGGGCAACATCAAGAGTGCACTGGTGACCAGGCTAGCGGGCGCAAAACGCCGGAGCGGCTTTCACAAGTCCGACTTACGAGAGAGTGCCGCGGCTTGGGCCCTCAACGATGGGGCGCCCTTCCAAGACAGCACGGGTGCCAAGCACGCCATCGACCGCTGTCTTCGACTGGCCGCCCATGTCTCGGGCTCGAGCCCGCAGGCCGTGCAGGAGCGTTTGCCAACGGACTGGCTGCAGCTATCAGAAAGGGAGCGCGAAGTCGGGCGCGAACTCTGGCGCCAGCAAGTTGGTCCCTCCCCCAAACGCCCCGTTGTTCTGCAAGTGGCCGCCCCCGGCGATGTACGGGCCTGGCCTCTGGAACGCCAGCGGGAACTGCTACGGGAACTTCATCAACAGGGAAGGGACGTGCTTGTGCTTTCTGGCCCCTGCGAAGAAGACGTCGGTCGTGCGCTCGAGGCCGAGCTACAAGGATTGCAGCGGCTCCACCATTGGGTGGGGCAGAGCGCTTTGCGCGAACTGGTAGGAACCCTGCGAGCGGCAGGCGAGGCCGGCGCCAGCATGGTCTGTGGCGACTCGGGCCCCTTGCACCTGGCCGCCGCTGCTGGCATGAAGTGCGTTCTGCTCGCGGGCCCGCAAGATGAATACCGCACGGGCCCCTGGCCGGTGCCCGGACCCGACTCGCCCCACCGTGTCCTGCACGCGCGCGCCGCGCTCGAGTGCGCGCCCTGTCTCGCCCGACGTTGCACGCATCTGGACGGCCCCGTTTGCATGGAACGCATCGACGCAGGTCAAGTTCTGCAGAGCTTGGAGTAGCCGTCGAGCAACCTCCCAGCCGCCATTACTCCAGTCGCTCGATTTGCTTCTCGATGTCCCGGTAGCCCGGCCAGAACCCCTGGATCGATCGCAAGTGTTCCAGCTTGAGCGCCTTGTCCTTGGTGTCCATGGCCTTTTCGTAGTAGCTCTGCGCCATCTCGATGTAGCCCTCGAGAGTGGCTTTGCGAGCCATGGCGTCCTTGTAGAAGTCGCTGCCTTCCAGCAACGACCCATAGGACTTGACGGCTTGGGCGTAGTCGCCGTCGTGCTCGTAATCCCACGCTGTCTGGTAAGCGAGTTCCAAACGAGCTTCATCGATGGTTTCACGCGCCTCGCTAAACCTCTCACTCTGTGCCTTGGTCAGGCGCTCACCTTTGTCGATCCAGGAGATGGCTTCATCGTAGCTCTCCCGATAAATTTCCATGCGAGCTTCGCGCAGGTAGCGCGCCGCGACCACCTCATCCGCAAGACGCTTCACCCCTTCCTTGGCCAGCTCGTTATTGCTGTCGAGTTCCAGCGCTGCGCTGTACTCGTTGTGAGAGGCGGAGTACAGGCCCTCTTCCTCGAACACTTGGGCCAGCCCTAACCGCTCGAGAGCAATCAACTCCTCGGTGTCCGCTTGACGAGCCGCAGCCTTGCGCAGGCTCGGCAGGTACTTGCCGGTCGCTTGAAATTCACGCAGCGCAGGCCGCAGGCGATAATCAGCGATCGAGCGCACGCCGTCGGTGTAGTAGCCCTGTCCGAGGTCCTCACGGAATTCGATGACGCGGGTGACTTGAATCAAGGCTGCCTTGGCTCCAGCGTGCTGGGGCATGTAGCGCAGGATCAGGCGGTAGGAATCGGCCGCGGATTGATAGTCCTCGCGAGCGTAAGCGTAGTTGCCAAGGTCGAGGTGTGCGTCCGCGATTTTGTTCTTGGTCTTTTCTTGCCACTGCACCACGCGCTCCGACTCCGGGGCGACCTCTCGGGCCATGGCGAACCAATCGAGGGCCTTCATGTCTTCTCCCCCAAAGCTCGCCTGGCGCCCCTTGTCGAGAAAATAGCCTTCGTAGGCCAAGTCGTAGAGTTCGAGGGTCTGCTCGTCGGCCGGGTCGGCTGCGCGCAACTCAGTGGCTAGTTGAACACCCTCCACGTAGTTCCCTTCCCAGATCATATGCCGCAAGCCGGCGTTGTCACGGGTCGCAACCTCGGTGGCGCAGGAGGAAAAGGCAACGGCCAAGATCAGACTCTTCGCCAGGAACCAGGTCGGGGAGGTAGACATTGAACGCGAGGAACTCATGGAGGCGAAATGGGCGGAACTGCGGGAGAGGCGCATGGGACGCGCCTGAGCCAGGCAGCTTCCCGTCATCTGGAAGGATACGTCACGGATCCTTCTGCTCCAAGCTCTTGCCAGAACAGGGTTTTCGCCCGCCCAGGGGAATTCCCTGGCCTGCGGGACCCCACTCAGGTGCGCAGGGCATCGAAAAGAACCACTCCCAGGCTCCCGAAGAAGAGCACTGGCAGCCAGCTCGCCAATAGTGGATCGAGGGAACCCTGGACCCCCAGGCTGCGGCAAACGAAATCGGCCGCGAAGAAGAAAAGGCACAGCAGCAGCCCTTTCGCGACCCCCTCGATCCCCCGCGCCCGCTCGTGGCGCATGACGAGCGGCAAGCCCACCAGCAACAGCACCAAGTTGGCCAGAGGGAAGGTCAGGTGGTACTGCATCAGGGTCTGGTAGACCACGTTGTCGGGATCCCTGCGCCCGAGCTCAAGGGCTTCCAGAAACGAGAGTTCCAGTGGATTTTCCCGTGCCCGGTAGTAACTCAAGGCCATTTCGGGGGTGAAGCGGAACTCCTCCGCACTCAACCAATCCAACGGAGTGGTGTGTTGGCGGTCCGAATTTTCCATGCGGGTGCCCCCTTCAAGCAGCAGCCCGGGCATACCATCGCGTTCCCCTTCAACTGCCCGCTCCGCACGCACCACATACGTCCAGCGGTCTCCTTCACGCAAACAGGCGAGCAAGTCCAATGCGTAGGCCGGCTGACCCGCTTCCGACGGGCGGTACTCCCGAAAGCGGAGCAAGCTCCCGGACAGGTCCCGCATGTGCAAGTTGTTGTAGACGCGGTCGGTGTCCTTGTTCTTGAGCAGGTAGTGCAGCGCGTCGCGGGTGGGCAGGACGGTGGTTACGGCACTCTCGCGCAGGACCGCCATGCCGATCATGGCAACGAATCCCCCGAAGAAAATTGGCATCATCAGACGCCGGCCACTGACGCCCGCGGCCAAGCAAGCCTCCACTTCATTGTTGCCCAGCAACCGAGTGAGCGTGAAAAGGCCCGCGATCAAGGTGATGAAAGGCGCGGCCTGTAGAAACAGGAAAGGCAGGTTGAAGAGATAGTAGCCAGCGACGATCACGCTCGAGACGGTGCTTCCGTCAGGCCATGGTTCCAAGTAGTCATCGAGATTGGACGCCATGTCCATGATCACGAAGAGTCCCATCACCACGAACAGAGCTGTGGCGTAACTCGAAGCAAAGGTCAGACCCACATAGCGATCGAGCCGCCCCAAAATGGCCATTCGTCTGCGATGCACCTTCAAACGCTTCTTCACCATGCGACGCCTACTCCCTGAATGCCCGGTGAGTCAGCCAAAGGCCAACAATGGAGAACAACGCCAGGGGGCCCCAGGCTCCAATCCAGGGCTCGAGCACACCTTCCCGCGCCAATTGCTTGCCCAAGCGCAGGGAGGCAATCCAGTACACCATGGCGTACCCCACGGCCACGGCAAGGGCCGTGAGTTGTGTTCCTTTGCGTAGCAACAATCCCGTGGAGACCCCCACCAGCACGAACATCAAGCAAGTAGCCGCGTTCGCCCAGTGCTGGTGCCAGGTGTAAGCCAAGCGAGCCTTGGGCCGGTCCCACAGCTTGAACATGCTCGGACGCGGATAGAGCCCAAAGGCAATCATGGAATA
>JBLIMI010000127.1:0-8076 GCA_047638655.1 Minisyncoccia bacterium
TGCTGTCTGGCGTGTGCGTGAACTCGACTTCTGGGTCGTGCACCCGTTGAAAAGCGACGTGGTAAGGCAACTGGGGGCCTAGCGTGCGCGGCGCGGAACTGCAGGCCATGAGGCCCGCTGCCAGGGGAAGGAGTGCTTGCAGTTTCATCGTGCTGATTCGGTTTCCTGATCCTTGAGTTCGACCGCACGGTTGTGGGCCAAGGCATCGGCTGCCCCCCAGGCCAGGCGAAATCCCACCCGCGCATCGGACCAGTGGTGGGGGTCACCCACGTCCACGGCGGCGAAGTCAGAACGCAGGTCGTTCTCTCGCCGAGGCGTGACTCCGAGGGGCGTGCCCGAGATCCAGTAGGGCTCATCGACTTTCCGGTTGCGGTGCTGGTCCGCCAAGAACTTACGCCCGTCGCGCGGGAGCAGGGGCAAGCCGCCGCGGGCGGAGAGTTGAGCCGTGCTGGCCGTCCATTCGGCTCCCCGCGACAGGCCTTCGATTCGATGCCAGGGATCTTTTGGTTGCCTGTTCGCGGAGGAGTGCACGTCCCAGGAGTACGCGCGGTAATGGGCTGCGCCGCCGCGGATGGCAAAATTGAGTTCGAGCAAGGTGGGCAACCGTTTTCCTTTCGATTGCGCGTAGGCGCTGGCTTCCTGTTGCCAAAGGTCCGTGGCCGGACGTTCTTCCAGCCGAGTACGGTAGAGCGCGATCAGTTCCCGGCGACGAACCTCAGCGGGGATCTGTCCAGGGCCCCAATGACTGCGGTTCATGTATCCAGCGTCCTTGTCTTCCAGGAACGCGAGCACATCGCCTGTACTCACCTCCCGTTCGCCAAGGTAGTACGGCTCGATCGCGCCCGCCTCCAGAGGCAATGCCCAAGCGCTCTCGAAGTCCGTGGGGATCCCCCGGCCGGGAGTGACCCAAATGGGTCGCAATCCCGCTCGCTCGAAGCAGCGGTTTTCTTCCAGCACGCTGGACCGACCCTTGAAGAAGTACTTTCGTTCGGGGTTGCCCGGAACGAGCCACATGCTGTGCAGGCGCGGCACGTAGTTCTCGCCAACGCGCGGCAAACCCAGGGGGCCGTGACCCATGATTTGGATTTGCCCCAGAGAGTCCGTGGCCTCGAAGCGCAACATGACATCTTGCGCTTCACTCCAGGAGGGCGGAGCGTCCAAGGTCCACGACCACTTGCCATTGCGCTGGGTCCGAGCCGTTGCGAGTGGCGTTGCGCGGTAGAGGTCTCCCGCGGACTCCAACCGATAGGCGAAGCAATCCATGGAGGCGACGCCATTCGGATCCAGGGCCTTGACTCGAACCGCTTCGAGCTGACCTCCGATGGCTTGCCAGGGGGTGACCCGGCTGCTGACTTCGAGGCTGGGGGCCTGCACGGAAAGGGTCGGGCCATGGCGCGCCAACTCCACTACGAACGCGCCCAAGTCCGAGGTGTTGCCCGCTTCATCGAAGGCTTGCACCTCGAGTGTGTACTCTCCATCCAGGGTGCTGTTCGTGAGTTCCAATTCCCGCAGCGGAAACAAACTCCAATCGAGTTCACCCTGCGCGTCGACCTCGGCACGCACCAGTCCCTGTTGCAGGATGAGTTCACCTGCGCGCAACAACTGCCAAACCAGCGCTACCTCGGAGCCCGGGTCGCGTGGGGAGCGAAAATCGAGTCGCCATTCCTCTGTCAGCCCCTGAACCGTGGACTCGCGAACGCTGGTCGCCGTGACCTGTGGGGGGGTGCTGTCCACGAGCACTTGAAAGGGCTGCACGTGGGCGGCGCTGACCGTGATGCGTTCTTGATCCAGCAACAAGTACGTGGCCACCTCCACGGTGCACTCGCCATCGCGCAAGTGGCCTCCCGTTTGCGGCAAGATCCAGTCGATAGAGGCACTGGATTGGAGGGGATCGAAGTCGAGTGTGGCGGGGGCGGCTCCCGCGATGGAGAGCTGGATTTCGAATCGATCCCTGGCCAGGAATTGACTCGTTTGCAAGCGCGCCAGCCCCGGGCCACGGATGAGGATCGGTTCGGAGGTCGTTGACGAAAACTCGCTCCTGGTCGGAGAACCCAAGAGCGTCCAGTGCACCTCGGGCTTGTCGAGCATGTTGAGCGGGAGTGCAAGCACTCGCCGATGACGATGGCCGGTTGTGGCAGGGTCGTGCAGCACCTCATCCCAGAACTCAATACGCAGTTGCAGATTGGAACCGGGGCGTTGTTGTGCGAGCCAAGCTTGCAGCCCGTTGGCTGTGTCCTTGCGTGCAGGTTGCAGAGACTTCGCGGTGAGACCCAGGGCCGCACAGGAGTAGAAACTGGGGCGGTTGGATGACAACTCGAGCTGCACCGCCTCACCCACAAAGAACGAACGCGGCTGTTCCGGTGTCCAAGGATAGCGGGCCGTTGAGATAAGTGTGCGCAGCTGAACCGAGGGAGCGAGGGGTTGCTGCTGCACCTCGATGGGGAGTTCATAGCGGTAGGCCCGTCCCGCACGATCACGCCCCCGTAACAAGAGTGCGCTCGGTTCCGGCGAGAGTGCTGGCAGCACCAACCACAGACTGTCTTGGGCCTTGCGCAGGGTGCCCCATTCAAACCCCATGCGCTGCTCTCCGTGACTAAGCGACCAATCCTCAGCGTCGAGATCAGCAGGGGTCAAGTCGGGAAATTGAACTTCAAAGCGTAGTCCCTCGGGGTCGATGGCGAGGGCACTGCCCGTCGCAGGCACGACCTGATCCGCGATGTGGACTTCGTGTCGCGCGCTGGAGGGGCCGAGCCAAATCAGCTCGAAGAATCCGGTACTCCAGAGTCCGTCCAGGCTCTCCACTCGCGCGTGGGGGAAGGTGCGCCGCAAGCCGCCGTTTGCAATGAAGTGCGCACTGGGCGCGATTTCGAACTCCCCGGCCACTGCGCTGGAGGTGACCGTCCACTGCACTTGGTCGGGGTCTTGGTCGGTGACGAGCCGCAGTTCGCTCTTTTCAGCGAGTGGGGATGAGTCGCTCTTCTGTTGCAATTGCACGACCCAGGGCGGCGACTCGGTGCTGTGGTGATGGCGATCCACGGCCTGGCCGTCCTCGCGCATGAGCCAGAGTCCTCCGGGTTCCATCAGAAACTGAGCGAGGGCGATGCCGAACAAGATCAAGGCCAGCGCAGACAGCACCAGGCGCTTGACCGGAGAAGGACGGGCGATCCGTTCGAGCTTGGCGAGGGCTTGCTGGGAGTTCAAGAAACGCTGCTGTGGATCTTTCTCCAGGCAACGTTCAATGAATTGACGTAGGGCTGCGGGGACTCGCGTCTCGTGCTCGCCCCAAGCATCGATCGGCGCCTCCTTGTGCAACTGCAACCAAGCGTGCCGATGCACGGGAGTGGCGTAGGGCAAGCGGCCCGTGAGCAGCTCGTAGGCGATGATGCCAAAGGAGTACAGATCGCTGCGACCGTCGAGCGGCTGGGGTTCGACCTGCGCACCGCTGGAAAACTCAATGTGCACGCAGTGTTCGGGGGAGGCGTACTCGGCGCTGTAGGCCTTTGAGATTTCAAAGGGGTAATGCGACGCCCGCTCCGCCACCTGTTCGCTGGTGCTGCCAGCCACGGCGGTCAACGTTCCCTTAGGCAGGGGCCGTGTGGCGGGAACCGGTGGTGCGTTGGTGTCTGCGGTCGCAGGGCTCCGGGTGTGCTCGCTGCCCAGGAATTGCCCGATGCCGAAGTCGATCACTTTGATGCGCTCGGGTTGCCGGTCGTCGGCGGGCAGCAGCAGGATGTTCTTGGGCTTCAGGTCCAGGTGCAGAATCGACTGACCACGCCCAACGAAGTGCGCGGCGCGCAGGGCGCCCATGATCTGCAATAGCAAGGGCAGCGCGCGCTCCACATCGAAAGGACCTTCCCGAGAGAGCGCTTCGGAGAGCTCCAGGCCCTCCAGCAGCTCCATCACGAAGTAGGAGCCCCCATCGGGAGTTTCGTCGAAGCTCTTCCAGTCGACGATGTTGGGATGTTGCAAGCGCGTGACGCGTATCGCTTCTTCGCGAAAGGTCTCGCGCTGCGCTTGCGTGCGCGAGAATCCCGGCAACTGGATTTTGAGCGCCACGCGATTCCTAGCGCCCCGTTCATCGACCGCTTCGTAAACCGCGCCGAAGCCGCCTTTGCCGATGCGGCGCAGGATGCGGTACTTGGATTGAAACAAGGTCCCGATCAGTCCGTCGGATTCCGCTCCCCCCGAGCGCAAAGTACTGCGAATCCAATCCAGACCCCGCGGCGGCTCCGATTCCAGTTCCATGTCGCCCAGGAGTTTCTGGGCCAGGCGATCGAGGGGGTCATCCCCGGTGCTCCCGGGGCCCGCAGCGGGCGGCGTGCTCATGGGAGGACTAGGGCTGTTCCTGGCGCTTGAGCTCCGACTCCAAGGCCTGTTCCGCGCGCAACACCCGTTGCCGAACGGCCTCTTCGCTGCAGTCGAGTTCCGTGGCCAGTTCGGCCAGGTTGAGCTTCGTGATGTGGTACTTCACTAGCAAGTCGCGGCGTGCTTCAGGCAAGCAATCGAGAGCTTCGTAGAGTCGGTCCTGTTGTTCCTTCGCGCTGGCCTGATCGGCGGGGGACCTCTCTTCGTCGTCCTCCTGGCCGAGCATGCCCAGGCCTTCCGTACCGCCCACGGGGATTTGTCCTTCTCCGCGCTTTTGCGCGCGCCAGTGACGAGCCTTGCTCGCGATCTTGTTGACGATGATCGTGCCCATCCAGCGCAACCAGGCCTCGTCACCATCGGGCTTGAAGTCGGGCAAGGACTTCAACGCGCCGCGCATGGCGGAGTGCAGGATGTCCTCACTGTCGTCCACCTGGCGTCGCAAGCCCGGGCCCAGGCGCTTGCGCACGAAGCGGCGCAGGTCCTCGTAGTTGGCGTTGAAGAGTTCGTTGAGAGCTTCTTCGTCACCACTTTGAGCGCGGCGAATGAGGGCCTCGTCCGGGGTATCCATGGGCGTCAGCTTAGCACTCACCCATGCAAAGAGCCGCCCCCCCGTTTCCGGTGGCGCGGCGCTTTGCCGGTGGATTTCGGGCTCAGCTGAGCAAATCCTTGACCATGTCCCGTTCCGAGGACAGTTCCGCGGCGCTGGCCGCAATTTTTTCTGTCAGGAACTCGTTCATTTCGAGGCCCTGCACGATTTCCCAGCCACCCTTGCCGTCGGCCCGTACGGGGAAGGAGGAGATCAAGCCTTCGGGCACGTTGTAGCTACCGTCCGACTTGACGCAAACCGAACGCCACTCGTCGCCAGGGGTGGCTGCGCGCAAGTCGCGCACGTGATCGATCAAACCATTGGCGGCAGAGGCTGCCGAGGACAAACCACGGGCCGCGATGATGGCCGCGCCGCGTTTCTGCACCTTGGAGAAGAACTCTCCGGAGAGCCAGTCTTGATCCGCGATGACCTCGGCGGCGGACTTGCCGTCGATGGTGGTGTTGTAGAAGTCGGGCACTTGCGTGGCGGAGTGGTTGCCCCAGATCAAGGTGTTCTTGATCGAGGTGGTAGGCACTCCGGCTTTGGCGGCGAGTTGAGCTTGTGCGCGATTCTGATCCAGGCGTGTCATGGCGCTGAAGCGCTCATCGGGCACGTCCTTGGCCGAGTGCATGCAAATCAGGGCGTTGGTGTTGCAGGGGTTGCCCACCACGGCCACGCGCACATCAGAGTTGGCGTGGTCGTTGATGGCCTGGCCTTGGCCTGTGAAGATCGGGCCGTTTTCGCGAATCAAATCTCCGCGCTCCATGCCTGGACCACGGGGCTTGGAGCCCACAAGCAGCGCCCAGTTGACGTCCTTGAAGCCCACGTTGGGATCGCTGGTGAGGACCATGTCTTGAAGAAGAGGAAACGCGCAGTCCTCCAGTTCCATGGCCACACCCTCGAGCGCTTTCATGGCCTTCTCCATCGGGATTTCGATCATCTGCAGAATGACCGGCTGGTCGGGGCCAAACATCTGGCCGCTGGCGATGCGAGGGAGGAGGGCGTATCCGATCTGGCCGGCAGCGCCGGTGACCGCGACGCGGATGGGTGACTTGCTCATCGTATTTGAGGTGTTTTGGCGCGGGGCGGGGACGGCGAGCAGGGAGGCTCGCCCGGGACCTGTCGCGGGAACGGGACATGATCCGACCCCTGGCGCAGTTTTCCAGTCCTGCCTCGCTACCTTTTTGCCGAGTTCACTAATAAGAAAGCCGAGGCGCGGCTTAAATCCTCTTCGGCAGGCCCCTGGGCCACCCGGAGACTTTCCCGCAATTCGTCTGTCCCGGGGCCTATACTGCCCGGTATTCCGCTCCGAGCCCCTTCTCGCACGCATCCGCACCATGCTCCACTCCACCGCTGAAAGTCTCGACGAAGCCCTCCTGGCACCGCTCCTGGCCGAGCTGGGGCGCGAGGCGAACCGGCATCGCTTTGCCGTGGCCCCCAATCCTTGCGTGGGCGCCGCCGTGCTGTCCGCAGGCCAAGTGGTGGCCCGCGGCGTGCACGAGGTCTATGGCCATGACCACGCCGAGTTGCAGGCCTTGAGCGCCGCAGAAAAATCGGACATCTCCAGGGCCGACTGGGACCTGCTTGTCGTGACCCTCGAACCCTGCAGCAGCAGCGGCAAGACCGGCCCCTGTGTCGAAGCCATTCTGGCGTCGGGCATTCCGCGTGTGGTGGTGGGGGAACTCGATCCGGACAAACGTCATCAGGGTGCGGGACTCGAAGCGCTACGCGACGCCGGCATCAAGGTGTACTTGATGGATGGCCACGTTTCATTGCACGAGATCTCTCGCCACTTCCTGCAATGGAATCTGCCTGAACGCGTGCGTCGCCCGCGTCCCTGGACCATTGCCAAGTGGGCGCAAACCAGGACGGGACAATTGCAACCACCGGCGGACATCGGGGAAGGGCGCTGGATTTCCTGCGACGACTCCCAACGGGAAGTGCACCAATTGCGCGGACGCGTGGACGCCATCGTGACCGGGGTCGACACGGTGCTCGCGGACGATCCGCGACTCAGCATTCGCAAGCCTGTGGTCGCCGCCAAGGCGCCCATGCGCGTGATTCTCGACAGCTACCTGCGCACGCCTCCCACGGCGCGTCTGCTGATGGATCCAGTGCAGGGGGAAATGGCCGGGGAACTCGTGATCCTGACCTTGGCCGGCGCGGACGCCGGACGTTGGCGTGCTCTTGAAGCGGCCGGGGCTCGCGTGCAGGGAATGCACACCGAAGACAGTGAACACGTCTCCTTGCGCGAAGTGCAATCCTGGCTCTGGGAGGAAGGTGCACGACGCATGTTGCTCGAGACGGGGCCGACGCTCTTGCAAGCCTACTTCGAGCGGCAGTACGTGGATCAAGTGCGCATCTACACCGGGGACGTGAACGGAGGTCGCGGCACGTCCATGGGGACTTGGCTCTCCACCACCAAGATCGAGGAGCGGCTCGACCGCGACGTCGACTCGGATGCGGTGCTCGAGGGATTTCTCGTCCCCAGCTAAGCTCCGGCTGCAGCAGGCCAATAATTCGGGCTTTGACGGAACACGCGGACAAGCCCGCGGGCCTTCACGAAGAGTGTGCGTTCTTGAACTCTCGCGCTCCACATGAGACGGGTTTGATTGCCAGCATGAGCGTTTTTGGGGCGCTTCATGCAGGACGTCGAATGAAAAGCGGCGGCGCGCGATTCCCCCGGTACCCCGGATCGGCGCATTGGGTTTAGGATGGTCCTGATCGATCTATCCCCCAGCAGTTCTGAACCCCACGCTCTACATGCAGCTTCTCGCTTCTCGCCTCCTCGCATCTCTGGCGCTTTCCGCTACGCTGCTCACGAGCAGCGCCTCCGCCCAGGTGGAAGCCCCGCCGTCCGCCAACCTGTCCTACGAGTTTGATTCCGGTTGGAAGTCAAACACGCGGCCGGTGCCGGAAGTCGTGATTTCATTTCCGGTCATCATCGAGGGCGCCGAGTGGGTGCGCCTCTATTTCGAGGACGTGGCCCTGGCGGGTGACCTCTTGGCCGGCGAAGGCGCGATCCTGCGCATGACCGCCCTAGAAGACGGCGCGATCCAAGAGATGGACGCTCGGCATCTTGTGCAATGGCAAAACTCCAGCGCTTACTTCAACGGGGACACGGT
>JBLIMI010000128.1:0-8065 GCA_047638655.1 Minisyncoccia bacterium
CGATCCTCGATGAGTTGCGGCGAATGGATTTTCTCCCCCGTGGAAGGCGTGAAAAAGTACGCGATCTCGACAAGGTGATCCGTGAATTGGAGCACAAGAACGGCCGCTCTCCTTCACCCGAGGAATTGGCCGAAACGATGGGCATCTCGGCAGACGAAGTCGACGACATCTTGATGCAGGCCAAGAGCTGTGCCGAGACTTCGATCGATGAAGGGGCCGACGGGCAGTTGGCCTCTCTGCTTACGGATCCCAGCTGTGGCAGCCCTTCAGGGAGCGCCGAGTGGGCTGAAACCCGTGAGAAACTGGCAGAAGTCATCATGCAGCTGCCAGAGCAAGAAAAGACGGTAATCACCCTCTACTACGCGGAGGAGCTACTCCTGAAGGAGATCAGCGACATCCTTGGCGTGACCGAATCGAGGGTGAGCCAGATACACAGTCGAGCCTTGTTTCGGTTGAACCAGAAACTCAGCGAAGTCATCGAGGCTCCTTAAGCAACGTGGAGGAATCATGGATCACAACGTCAGTCGCATCATTGCCGGAACCATCTATGCAGCTCGCTCGGCACCCAAGAAAAAACAGAACTCGGAGGAGCAGCAGCCATTCTCGTTGGCCACAGGCGAGACCGCTCCCGCTGTGCCACCAGATGCCAGCGCTACCCACCACGAGCCTCTACCCGTTTCCAGGCCCGAAGCCGATGAGGCAGGCGGGCAACTTAATCTCACCGCATAGTCACAACCTCTCTAATGTCGCAGCCGATTATTAAACGCAGTCAAGTTCAGCTTGGTCCAGGAGCAGGGGGTGGGGGGCCGGTTCGCCTGGTGCATTCCGCTCCCAGTTCCCAGGTTCACGGTCAAAAGAGCGTGCAACTCCTCGAAGAAGATGGCCGCGTTCGCGCCATTGAACTTACTTGCTCCTGCGGTGATGTGACTGCAGTCGAGCTTACCTATCCGGGAGACGCTTAGCGCACTCAACGCACACCTTGCCAGCCACTCAGGAACTCACCATGAACCTTAAAACAACTTTGACCGCCCTCGCGTTGCTGCTCACCTTTACAGGCTGCGCTCTCCCTTCGATGAAGGCGATACCAGCAGAGACGGCAATCGCCAGGCCAGTGACCACGCCCGGGTTGGACCGTCAAGGTTCACAGCGCAGCGAATCCAAACTGTACGCGCGCGATGGAAGCGTGGTTGGGTCCCAACAGTTGGGAACCACGACGGTCACTCCAAACTCAGGACAACTGTCCCAGGCCGAAGGTGGGACACGCTGGACATTGCTCGAGCAATATCAAACGGCGCTATCCGAGAAGGAACAACTGCAATTTGAACTGCAGGCCATGGCTAGTGCTCTCGACCAGGCCGAGGCCAGGGAGCGCACGATGGCGCAAACTGTCGCTGCGTTACAGAAAGACATGGCTGGTGCGACGACCCGTGTTGAAACACTCGAAGGGCACAATGTGGAGCTAGCGGCGAGATTGACGACGGCGCAAATACGCCGATTGCAGTCAGAGAAGCTCTTGCTGGAGGCAAAGTTGGATTGGCGTCGAATCCAAGCCGTGATCAATACACCTGAAGCGACAAGCAAGAGCAATGCCAACGAGGCGATGCCCGGTTCTGCTGGTCCGCTGGGGGGCGAGGGCGAGTGAGGTCTCTACTCCTTCTCGGTCTGCTGCTTCTTACAAGCTGCAATTCCTTCACCAAGAAACGTGTAGAGCACTTGGCCATTGGCCGTGTCGCGAGCGACTTCGATACCTATAGCATTCATCGGGTTGGCCTGATGCCCGTCATCGGGCGCGGTGTTGACATGGAGCACGCTCAAATATTGCAGTCAGCTTTCTATACGGAGCTAAGCCAGCAAACGAGCTTTGAAGTGGTGCCGCTGGGACCGATGGATCTGGAAGAGATCAATCAAACCGAATCCTATATCCGTGGTAGCTATGAGCCGGAGATGATCATCGAGGTGGCCAAACGGTTCCGTTTCGATGCCATGCTTGTTGGAACCATAGTTGACTACCAATTCTACAGCCCTCAAAGGTTGTCCGTGGAGATGGAGTTAGTCGCCACTGAAACGGGTGCCGCAATCTGGTCCGGCTCGGTGCAACTAGACTCCACGTCGCGACGTGTGCAGGACGCGCTAGAAGCGTTCTATGCCGACAGTGGCGCCGTTGAATCAGCCGACGGCAGCGGTTGGGAGATCGCACTCCTGTCCCCGCGACTCTTTGCCCAGTTTGCTGCCTGGCAAATCGCAAAGCTGCTGTGATCGTCGGCCCTTAGTTTCCGTCGCTGTGACGGGCAAGCGCCTCGAGTTGTTTCGATGTGTTGACGATACCAGCGACAGCATGGCGTGAATCAGAAGCCATCTTGCTGAGTTGCGCCAAGCTGGAAGCGACGCAGTCGGCATGGCCAGAGTTGGCAGTGGCGGTTGCGCCCAATTCAATCACCCGACCCCCTAGCTCCAAGATATTTGTTGCCAGGGCGGTTGCCACTTCCGTCAAGTGTTCGATTGCTGAACTGATTTCCTGAATGGAGGATGCCACAGCATCGGAACGTGAGTTGATGTAGTCCACTTGCTGGATGATGGTCTGAGTTGTTTGCCGGTCTCACCTGCCAACTACTTGACCTCGGCTGCCACAACTGCAAAGCCGGCCCCAGCGCTACCTGCTCGCGCGGCTTGTATGGATGCGTTGAGTGCCAGCAGTCCAGGCTGGTCGGCAATGTTGGAGATGGTCGTCGTGACCACTGAGATCTCTTCGTTGGTCTCCCGCAGGCTAGCGACTAGCGAGTCAGCGGACGAAGCGTTGCCCACGACTGGGCTGATCGAATCACTCAGAGCGCTGGAACTGTATTTGACCTCAGCGGTGGTGGCGGCAATGGCGGTACCTGCCATGACCAGGGAACCTGCTGAGCGTTGAATGTCAATTGCCTCGGACGCGACCTGTTCAGTAAAGTTGGCGGTCGATTCCGAATTGGTCATCACTTCTCCGACGGTGGCACGCAACTCCTCTGCACATGCAGTGAACTCATAGTTGTCCGAGATTGGTTGCTGGGTGGAAGGTGCAGAAGCGTCCTTGACCCTCCAGACAAGGCACAAGCCCACACACTTACCACTGGTATCGAGCGCTGCAGCCCAATCGAATTCAAGAGTCTGCGCCCCCAGAGAAGCCTCAACTTGCTTTGGGAGTTGGTCTGGCGAGATGCACCATTTTGATAGGTGGTCCGATTGTCGAGGTCCGCACACAAGAAATTAACGGGAGCGTGGTTGACGAGGGCCATGAGCCTCTCCAGTTCTTACCTCTCGCTTTCGGAGTGCATCGCCCGCAACTCGGCTTGCATGAAGTCCTGGTCCATGAACTGTAGCGCTTGCTCCGCAGCACCTTTGATTCGCCAAGAGAGGGCCGCCTCCAAGATTGTTGCGAGCACCAAAGGGGGCAGGGCCGTACCGAAGTGGGACTCGCTTGAGCCTTGAAGAGTCAAGGCAACAAAGCCGCTCGCCCTGGCGAACGACTCAACGGTTCCCACGCCCATCGTGGCGATCTTTAGGGTGGGGTTCATATCGGAGAGGGATCGGGGGCTCTTCTGCATCAACTTTAGTTGGTGGAGCCAGAGATCCAGCGCAATGCTCTGGTGGCTGGGCGTATGACGGACCTCGTCACTCTATCTGTCGAGATGCTGAAGCCCTGGATCTGAGCCGAAGCACTGGTGTTGAATCGGCTTGCAAGCAACTTTGACTCGTAAGAGGGGACCGACCAAAGCGCCGCGATCAAAGGAATCGTGGGGTCGATTATCGACAATGGCCGCGTCGGCCCTTGGTACTACGACCCACGGGAATCAGAAGCAGCGAACGCTTGTCACGGATTGCCCGGTCATTGGCCCGTGACCCCGCGTGGGCACGAAGAAGCCGGAGCCCGTGGCGAAATCACCCACAGGCTCCGGCTTTGTTTGGCTTCTTTGCGGCTCGCTTACTCGCCGCCGAGAAGACGCCCGGCCGCTTCTTGAGCGCGCTCGGGGGTGTTCAATGCGCCAGCCTGGTGAGCTTCGCGCAGCACTGCGACTCGTTCGGCGCGGGCGGGCGCTGTTTCATGGCTACCACCGATGGCGGGCAAGCTGACGGCACTGGCCGCAACTAGCGAACCATCACTGCCGCCCTTGCTGTTTTCCAGGTACTGGGTTCGAGCGTTCTCGATCCGCTGAGCTTGGCGCGCTTCGTTGTTCTGTGTGCGAGCGTTGGAAATGCGCTTGCCGTTGTCGCCGCCATCAGACTTAACGTCGGCTGCACCATTGGCGCCCTTGCGAGCGTTGCTGATACGTTGGCCCTGGTTTTCCGAGTGCTGACCACGAGCGTTGGCGATGCGTTTGCCGTTGTCGCCATCGGACTTCACGTCTTCTGCACCGTTGGCGCCCTTGCGAGCGTTACTGATGCGTTGGCCTTGGTCATCCGAGCGCTGAGCGCGAGCGTTGGCGATACGTTGGGACTTGTCGCCCGAACTATCACTACTGCTGACCTGGTTATCGGTCTGCTTCGGGCTCTGATCTCGGGCATTCTCTACACGCTTGGCGTTCGCCTGAGAGCGAGCGTTCTCGACTCTCTTTTGACCGGCCTGAGCGCGGGCATTCCGAATGCGCTCGCTGACATCGACGCCGGTGTCCTCATTGGGCTTGGCGCGCTGGAATGAATCCAGGGCGGGCTTACGAGACTCCAGAGCCTTGGCGGGGGAACGATCCCTGATCGACTCGCGAGTGTTCTCGCTGGCGACGCTGGTCGTTTCATCAATCCCATCCCGGTTGGCCTTGGTCAGGTCCGGGTCAAGGTGCGAGGGCTTCTGGTTGTTCGGCCTAGGGCCGTTGGAGCTGTTGTTTCCGATTTGCATAATATGATTGGCCTCCGAAAGGGGGGCCGGGTGATTCCACTCGACTTATCGGCATCCCCAGACTCTGGATTAGCGCTAATCCCCTGACGGTTTGCGTCTTCCTAGACGCGAGGGCCTTGAGGGGCCCCCAGGGGGAGGTGTCAGAGGCCTTCGAGAGAACTTAAAGCGTTTCTTTGCAGAGGGTTGTGTGAACATCGTTGCTCGATCACAGTTTGAGCCCATCTTTAGGAAATTCGGCCCTGGAAGCGATCTGTGGGGCGTTCCTGGCCCGAGGGCCGACGCGCCCCCCGTGCTCGGTTCGCAAGCCTTTGCTTTCACAAGGCTTAGGACGCGACTCTTGTCCTGATCGAGAGCCCGGCGCATGATGGCGGCAGCCCGAACCCGAGCCTATAGAGTCATGAGCATCCGCATTGCTTTTTCGCTGGCCCTGACCTGGTTATCAGGTCTTGCGAGCGCCTATTCCACCCCCCCGCAAACTCCCTCCAACCGCGTTGACTATCAAATCGAGGCCGTCCTCGATGGCGAAACAAAGGTATTGGAAGGGACAGAGACCATCACCTGGACGAATCAGAGTGGAGTTGCGACCTCGGAACTACTCTTTCACCTCTATCTGAACGCCTTCTCCAACAACCGCACGAGCTACGCCTCGGAGGGTTCCCCCTCCCATAAGGACGGTGAATGGGGTTGGCAGAGGGTGACGGAAGTCACTGTCGGGGGAGAGGACGTCTTCGGCAGCTTCGAATATGTGGACAGCGACCCCGATCAGGTGCCGCTGCTCGCTGATGGCGAGTCCGACTCGTCAGAAGACGACCGCACGGTCTTCCGGGTCCGTCTCGCGAACCCCGTTGCGAGCGGAGAGACCGCGACCATCAAAGTCAAGTGGACCTCACAGTTGCCCCGGGTGCGCCGGCGTACCGGCCACAAGGATGACTTTCTACTCGTAGCGCAATGGTTTCCCAAGCTGGGGGTATTCGAAGGCGAGGCGGGCTGGAACTGTCACCAGTTTCATAGCTCGACAGAATTCTACTCGGACTATGGCACCTATCGCGTGACCCTTGACCTGCCTGCGATCTACAGCGAAAAAGTGGGCGGGAGCGGTGTGCAGGTTGTGAATCGCAAGAAGGACGGTGACCGCGTCGAGGTCGTGTTCGAAGCGCCTTCGATGGCCGACCGCGAGCGCGCCGACATGTTTGGCAAGCTGCCCGTCGTGCACGATTTCACCTGGACGGGTGATCCGAAGTACCTGGTGAAGGAGTATCACTTTAAGTACGACGAATGGGCGACAAAGCACGCTGCCCACAGCGAAGAAGTGGCGCGAGTACGCGAGGTGTTTGGAGATGACGTGCTGCTGTCTTTGCGCGATGTGGATGTGACCGTCTTGATCCACCCAGAACGCGAGAGCCAATCGCAACGGCACTACGAAGCCACGGCGAATGCACTCTTCTTCTATGGCTTGTGGTTCGGCGAGTATCCCTACGAACACATCACTGTGGTGGATCCCGTCTGGGGAGATAACCGCGCGGGTGGCATGGAATACCCCACCCTCTTCACCGCTGGTACGGCGCTCTTCACGACCCCGGACATGTACCGGCCGGAGAGTGTCACGATCCACGAAGCAGGTCACCAGTTCTGGTACGGCCTGGTTGGCAACAATGAGTTCGAGGCCGCCTGGATGGACGAGGGCTTCAACAGCTTCACCGACTCCGAGGTCCTCATCCGCGCCTACGGCCCGCAGCGCTCTACGACGAGCTACGCGCGTTACCCTCTGGATGGAGTACGCGCAGCAAGTTTGCCTGACGGCGGGCATCTCGGTGCTGGTTTGAACGCTCGACGTTGGAGTTGGAGCGTTGGAATGTTGTCCGACTTGCCGGTGGTTGGCCGATTCGCAAAGGGTTCCGTGCAGCCTTTGCGCAGCTCAGACATGGTGAACTGGTGGCGCGACCAACCGCTGATGACGCTCACCTCTCGTTGGGAAGACCCACGCTGGGGCGATCGCAGTGGATACCTGAGAGACCCCGATTCCGATCCGGTGGACCGTCCTGCCTGGAAGTACATCGATCGCATGAGCTACCGCACCAATAGCTACCCGCGGCCCGCGATCGCTTTGCGTTCGCTGATTGGGTTAGTTGGGTACGCGGATTTCTTGCGCGGAATGCGTAAGTACGCGGAGACTTGGCGTTACCGCCACCCCTACCCGCAGGACTTCTTTGACTCCTTTAACGAGACGGTGGGGCGTGATCTTTCCTGGTACTTCGAAGACGCGTTCCGCAGCACCAAGACCATCGATTGGTCGGTGGCTGTCAGCCAGTCGCGTGCCAAGGGCAAGGATGGTTGGTTCCAGGATGAGAGCGGCGAGTTTGTCGAGTACGAGGAGCCCAAGTCCGGCGATGAAGAAGCAGAGCCGGAGGGTGCCGCGCCCGAATCCGACGCAGAAGCGCAGGTCGCCGAGGATGAACCGTCCGCTGAGGGCGCAGACGAGAAGCCATGGCAAGTGGTCATCACCTTGCGCCGCAAGGGCGAACTGTGCCTGCCACTTCCCTGGCGAGTGATCTACGAGGACAACACCTTCGAGGATTACAAGTGGTCTCGGCCAGCCCAGCTCGAGCAGCCCTGGAGGCGCCTGCGCCTTGAGAGCAACAAGAAGATCAAGTCCGTCGTTCTTGACCCAGATAGGGCCTATTACTTCGATGGCGACATGTCGGACAATCAGTGGTACGCGGAAGGTGACGAGGTGGCACCCCTGCGCTGGACTGAACGTGTTCTCAATCAATACGGCCACCTGATGCACTGGTACGCCGGTATTGGAGGCTGACGTGGACGCTCCCCTCGAAACACGCAATTCGGATGTTGAGGCCACGGGCCCCGTCTTCCTGCGCGGACTCTCGTCGGCCGCTGGCCGGGTGCCGATTTGGCTCCTGGTTTGGGCTCTGACTTCGTTGCTTGCCCTGGCGGTAGCCCTGCCCTGGTACCAGTGGTTCAACGGCCTCGTTGCCCATCGCTACGAACCAGGGTCCGTCAGTGGATTCCTCGACACCATATTCCGGTTTGATCAACGGCAGGGGCTTGGCTCTCTGAATAGCGCCAGCGCCCAAACCGCCTCCATCCTGGCATTCATGGCCATGCTGCTCGGAGTTTTCTTCGCAGGCGGTTGGCTTCAAATTGCCCTGGAGCGCACCCGCGGCCAATCCGTTCGTCGCTTTC